>JBGPHY010000204.1:0-8848 GCA_041484625.1 Terriglobia bacterium
CAATTTCCCTTTGTCTCCAGGCTTCCCCCCAACTAGGTAAGAGGCCGGCCCAAGACTATATTCCAGTTCTCGAGAGCCCTGGACGCATCGCCAGATTGAAGCCCGATCAGGTCATTACCCTTCTCAACGTGAAGAGAGGAGATGTGGTCGCCGATGTGGGTGCAGGTTCGGGGGTGTTCACTCGCAGATTTGCGCGTGTTGTAGCGCCTGAAGGAAAGGTCTACGCCGTGGACATCGATGAATCACTCCTTAAGTATAACCGGAAGCAAATCCCAGAAACCAACTTGAAAAACGTCGAGTTCATATTGGGTGAATACGACGATCCAAAGCTCCCTGCCGGATCCGTGGATTTGGTCTTCGTTTGTGATGTCCTCCATCACATCGCACATCGCCAGGCATATCTCAGTCGGCTTCGCTCCTGTCTGAAAGAAAACGGACGGTTAGCAATCATCGACTATAAAACCAATTGGCCACCGGGACACGAGCAGATGGAATTCAGTGTCGAGGACCTTCTAACCTGGATGCAGGCGGCGGGCTTCAAGAAGAGCGGAGAGCTTGAATTGATCTCGGATGCCCTATTCATGATCTTTGAACCCACCAAAGGCCAGTAGCTGAACTAGGGCCCTTTTCTATACGTCTTCAAGACTCGGTTCAGAAAGGGCGATAATTGGTGTAATGGCCCTTGCGCAACTCTAGGCTAACTCGCAACCCCCTTTCCAAGGCTGCAATCAGTACGTTCTTTACATTTACCGGCCTTCCAGCACAGCAGAAGCCCTTCACTCTTGAACAGATCCTAAGTTCAGCATTCCACTCCGATCGGGTTGCTGCGCCTTCAGGTGGAAAGGTTGGTTAACCAACAAATCAAAGAGCTGTTTGAAAAGCATCCCGACTACGATGTGTTCCACAGTTTCTCCGGGGCCGGTCCGGCTTTAGGGGCTTATTCCAATGGTCCGGCTGGGTGATGTGGTAAGGAAGCATCGCGTGATTATATTCCTTCAGAAGGAAGAGGGTATTGGAACATCCGAGATGCGGTTAACTCCTTGCATGAGGAGATCCCGAGTCTTCCCTTCCAGTCATTGCAGTTTGTTCAAAGTGCATCCTATAGGTGCCAACATCGAACTTGTTGACGGACACTATTTCCGCAACAGGAAGGATGATCTCAGATATTTTGATATTCGCAGCTTTTTTCAATTGAGAGTATGCCCGTCGATTCAACTCGACCTCCCCTGCGGTTTTATACTTTTGGCGAAGTTTTTCTATCTCTGCAGGGAGTTTTTCCGTGATCTCCTCCCTTAATCGATTGTGAGCAATAGTATAATCAATATCGAGGAGCATCTTCTGAGTCCCGGTGTCCCGGTGACCGCTGTACATCGGAACAATTCCAATCCACTCTGCTTCGAAGGCTGGGTTTAAATTCGTAGAGAGTATCCCAATCTAGACCTTCCCGCTCTTCAGAGTGATCGATATCATCTCCCACCCTAGGCACTCTCTCAGCAGCGTTTCTAAAGGATCCTTTTTGTGACGAATGACGCGATCAACCGCTAATTGGTCACTAAGGACACGCACGTGGTTGCCAAGCTTGTTAAGAGGCCACCAAATCGATGCGCCAATTAGAAACGCAAACGCAGCTCGTCCAGTATTTTCGAGAGGGACAACCCAGCGCCACAAATTATAGAGGTGGGTGTACCAGAAGAATGGCTTGCAGCATGAATTCAGCAGACAAGAAAGGAAAAGGAAACAAGTCCCAGCTATAGATGCAGCAAAAATCAGGCGATATCCATCACTTCGTAACGTGAAATACCTTGTGGGGTACCAAAGACTGACACAAATGAATCCACCCAGAAGAGGAAGGAAAAGAGCATTAAAGGGAGGCATCCAAGAGCCTCCGCATCAAAGGTAACCTATCGTGGGGTATTGGCCTCTGGGACGGCAAATGCATTTTTACGCTCTTCCTCGAGAGCCCGAAGAAGACGACTCAGCTCCTCAGCCACCTCAGTAACCTCAACATTCAAGATTATGTCAATTGGGGAAACGTATTGAGTCCCGGAAGGGGCAGTGTGCACAATAACCCCTTCCCGTGCACATTGCGCATTCCCCGCATATGCCACGGCATTAAAAGCCTTCTGCATTACAGCCCCAAACATAATTGACCACCCTTTGCTAATCTTAACTCTTTCAATTACTCATCAATTACTCAGTGCAAACTACCCCAACATAAGCGTAAAAACTGCATCACTATTCAATACTAATCGGCTCCAACTAGCAAATACTATATTGCACAATTCATTACCGTGTCCAGAAATGCCAATCATGGCCTGTAATAGTCACTCCCTTTACCTCCAGACTCTCCCTCTGCCTTATTCTCACAATCGCTTTTGCCAAGGAAGAGCCGGAAAGGGTCTCCGGATAGTACTTTAGCAGGTCGGCCCGTTCATCCACGCCTTAGAAAAACACGAAACATTGACCGTCCAGAAGTAGTTCATTAGAAAGGATGTTATGGTACGCCCGGCTGGACTCGAACCAGCGGCCCCCTGCTTAGAAGGCAGGTGCTCTATCCACCTGAGCTACGGGCGCCAAGAAATGATAGGAGCGCAATCCCCCACCGGGGCACCACGCACTCCGTACAGTAGGGAGGAACCACGCTTCCACAGCACAGCTTGCGGACCCTTTCCTTGGAGAGGATCCAAGCTGTGGAAGCCCATTTACCTTACCACATCTGCACACTTGTCGGCCATGGTATAGTGGTGGCGAAAGTCGGAAGTCTAGAGACGGATGCTGGTGCGGATGCACGCAGATGAACACCGACGGGATAGAGGAGGGGTGATTGACATCTTTCCGCAATCCCGTTCTCATGTGGGTGGGCCCTCCGGTCACCATGCCTGAGTCCGAGAGTTGAACGTATGGAACCAGGGCGCGAAACTCTGGAGGTGGATGTTCTCTTTGTCGGGGCGGGGCCAGCCAGCCTGAGTGGCGCCCTGCATCTCCGCAACCTCATCGAGCGGACAATCAAGACCCCCACTGAGTGCCCCCGGACGCTGGGGCCCGTGAGCATTGCCATCATTGAAAAGGGCCGGGAAATCGGGGCGCATAGCCTCTCCGGCGCTATCCTGGACCCGGTGGCCTTGGTGGAACTTCTGCCGGATGTTGATATCTCTACTGTTCCTTCGGCCGTTCCGATCAGAGAGGACCACCTTTGCTTTCTGACTTCCAGTCGAAGGATTCTTTTCCCATGGCTTCCCGCATCGTTTCGGAACTCTGGTAACTGGATTATTTCACTGAATCGCTTTGTCCAATGGTTGGGGGAACGGGCGGAGGAATGTGATATTGACCTCTTTCCGGGATTTGCCGGCACACAGCTTCTGTTTGAAAAAGGTCGTGTGATCGGCATTCGAACGGGGGAGCGGGGAATTGATCGGGAGGGGAACCGACAGCCTTCCTATGAGTCGGGAGTGGACATCCATGCCAAGGCAGTAGTTCTTGGCGAAGGAGTCCGCGGTTCCCTGAGCCGGCAGCTCATCCGGGAGTTCCGTTTGGATGAAGGCCGTAACCCACAGCTCTATTCGCTAGGCATCAAAGAACTATGGGAAGTACCGCAGAACTCACAAGCCTGTGGGAAGGTGATCCACACGCTGGGATTTCCTCTCAAGACTGAGGATTACGGGGGCGGTTTCATCTATCACACCGGTGACAGGATCTCACTGGGTTTGGTCGTAGGCCTTGATTACCGAAACCCTTACCTCGATCCACATGTCGAGTTCCAACGGTTCAAAACCCATCCCCTCGTGGCCGCCATGCTGCAAGGGGGGAAACTGTTGCAGTCTGGAGCAAAAGCGCTGCCGGAAGGCGGCTACTTCAGCGTTCCGAAATGCCATTTTCCGGGCGGGCTACTGATCGGGGATACCGCCGGCTTTTTGAATTCCCGGCGTCTCAAGGGAATTCACCTAGCCATGAAGTCCGGGATGCTGGCGGCTGAAACCCTTTACGATGCTTTAGTGAAGAATGACTTCAGTGAAGCCACTCTTGGCGGCTATGACCAGCTCTTTCAGCAAAGCTGGGCAGGGCGGGAGCTTTACGAAGTCCGCAACTTTCGCCAGGCTTTTGAGCCGGGGCTGCTGGCGGGGCTGGTCCATGCAGGATTGCAGATGGCCATGGGCGGCCGGGAGATTAGACGAAGGTTGGAAAACCTGCCCGGACACGAACGCATGCGTACGATTCAGGACTACTACTCAGCGAAGGCAACGCCGCCCCCCTCTCTTGCTCCTGATGGAGTCCTGACCTTCGACAAGGTAACCGACCTGTTCTATTCAGGGACGAAGCACGAAGAGGATCAGCCCTCGCACCTTCTCATAGCAGACCCGGCAATCTGCCATGACCGATGCACAAAAGAGTACGGAAATCCCTGTCAGCGTTTTTGTCCGGCCAACGTCTACGAAATGGTTGAAGGTGAGGAAGGCCGGAGCAAGCGTCTGCAGGTGAATCCCTCCAACTGTTTCCACTGCAAGACCTGTGACATCATGGACCCCTACCAGATCATTACTTGGGTGCCACCGGAAGGTGGGGGCGGGCCGAACTTTGTGAATCTTTAGGGAACGGAAAGGCGTCCGTCTGCAACGAAATGGTGATCTCTGCCGGTCTTCAACATGACTCCATGCCCAAGCAGGGCTTCCCATCCAATCAGTCCCTAGTCAAAGGACCAGCATGCAATCGCCGTAGCTGTAGAAACGATAGCCGGTTTGAATGGCCTGCTGGTATGCATTCAAGACCCGCTCCCGGCCAGCTAAAGCGGAGACCAACATCAAGAGCGTCGAGCGGGGCAGATGGAAATTGGTGATCAAGCCGTCGATGCACTGGAAGCGGAAGCCGGGATAGATGAAAAGTCCAGTCTCTCCGCTGCAAGCTGGGAACCGGGCGCCATGCTCAAGGGTCGCGGTCTCCAGCACTCGGGTAGTAGTGGTTCCCACGGCAATCACCCGCTGCCGTGCTGCCTTAGCAGCACGAATGGCCGACGCTGCCCCTTCGGAGATTTCATAGTGTTCCCTTTCCATCCGGTGATTCTCAACTGTCTCGCAATGGATTGGCTGGAAAGTCCCCAGGCCAACGTGAAGCGTAATTTCGCACCAGTTGATCCCCTTTTCCCGGAGCTGTTTGAACACGAAATCTGAAAAATGCAGCCCTGCTGTGGGAGCAGCCACGGCCCCGCGGCGACTGGCATAAACGGTTTGGTAGCGCGCGCGATCCTGGGGTTCGTCCTGACGGGCAATATAGGGGGGCAGAGGAACACGGCCCAAGGCATCGACTAGATCATCGAAGTTACCAGAGTAGCTGAAACGGAGTCTGCGCAGACCAAAATCGCCACGGTCCACCACTTCGCACTGCAGTTGCCCGTCGCCGAAAGAAACCACCTCTCCCACCCGAATCTTCCGACCGGGTTTGACCAGTGCTTCCCAGGTGTCTCCCTGGACAGGATTGACCAGCAGGACTTCAATCCGGGAACGCAAAGGACTCTTCCTGCCCAGGTGTCCAGAGGTCATCCCCAGACGGTGGCCAAGGAGGCGCGCCGGAAACACCCGGGTGTTGTTGAGAACTAAGAGGTCCGACGATTCGAGTAGTTGGGGAAGATCGCGGAAGAGATGGTGGGCGACAGGCCCGGAGTTGCGATCCAGCTTTAAAAGACGGGAATGGTCCCGCGTTTCGGCCGGATAGAGGGCAATCCGTTCCGGCGGCAAAGAATAATCAAAGTCGGCAATCTGCATAGCAGCTTGAAGTGCGAATGAGGAATTTCGAATGATGGACCAAAGAGAGGGACATTCAGAGCAAGCAGATTCGTAGGCACATGTGTCTCGTTCACTTTCGACTCAATATCCGCAACTATGGTATCTTGTCACTCGTTACTTGTCACTCGTCATACAGAACATGGACACCGTCAAAGCGATTATTTCTGCCAGAGCTGTTGAACGCATCAAGGCAGGGCACCTGTGGATCTACAGTAGTGACGTCCTCTCCTGCGACGCGATGCCGGGAGCTATCGTCGCGGTGTTTGACCAAAGAAACCGTTTCGCGGGAATGGCGTTCTATAGTTCGGAGTCGGTCATCGCCCTGCGGGTTTTAACGGGAAAAGAGGGCGAAATCGGCAGGCCCTTCTGGGTGGGGCGTCTGAATCAAGCCCAAGCTTTGCGACAACGGGTGGTTGCAGGCACCGAGATGTACCGCCTGGTGAATGCCGAGGGTGACGGCCTGCCCTCCATCATCGTGGATTGTTATGGCGATGTGCTGACGCTGCAGACCCTCAGCCAAGGCGCGGATAGGATCAAGGGATTGCTTGTCGAAGCGCTCATTGAAATGCTCCGGCCTCGTTGCGTTATTGAACGAAACGATGCCAAAGTCCGAGAACTGGAAAGTCTTCCCTTACAGGTGGGTGTTCTCCACGGAAGTTGCCCTCAGGAACTGGTATGCCAGGAAAATGGCCTTGGCTTCCACGTCAGCCCCGCCGAGGGTCAGAAGACCGGTGCGTTCCTCGACCAGCGCGAAAACCGTTGGTGGGCTCGACAACTGGCGTTTGGCCAGGCCCTGGACTGCTTCTGCTACGCAGGCGGATTCTCAATTCACGTTGCACGGAGCTGCACTCAGGTAGAAGCTATCGATATTTCAGAAGAGGCGATCAAGTCGGCCAAGCGAAACGCTGAGCTGAACGAGGTGCGGAATGTGGATTTCGAGGTCGACAATGCATTTGACCGGCTCCGACTGTACGACAACCTGAAAAGGCGGTTTGACACCATCGTCCTTGACCCTCCCGCGTTTGCCAAGAGCCGATCCCAACTGGCCGGGGCTCTGCGGGGGTATAAGGAGATCAACCTGCGGGCTTTACGCCTGCTGAATCCAGGAGGTCTCCTGGTAACCTCGACCTGCTCTCAACAAGTGGATGAGCCGACATTCTTAAACGTCATAACGGAAGCTGCCGCTGACGCCCGCCGCCGGGTACAAGTTCTGCAGAAAAGGACACAGGCGCAGGACCATCCCTTCCTCCTGTCAATGCCGGAAACCCTGTACCTGAAATGTCTTTTCTTGCGCGTGATTGACTAAAAAAGATCACGTGAGTCTTGACAATAAAGCACTCACATTTTATTAATGGTGTCGACTAATCAATAAAGAGGAGGTAGATGGGTATGAACATCACTAAGTGGGATCCCTTCAAAGACTTAATGTCGTTGCAGAACAGAATGAACCGACTGTTTGAAGACTCCATGCGGGGAGCTCGAGACAGCGATACCAGCCTGGGCGGTGCAGCCTGGAGTCCACCTGTAGACATCTATGAGACAGAAAACGAGATAATACTCAAGGCCGAACTTCCCGGCGTTGATCAGAACGGAATTGATATTCAGGTGGAGAGTAACACCCTGTCCCTTCGCGGTGAACGGAAGATGGAGACTGACACCAGGCGGGAGAACTACTATCGGATTGAGCGAGCTTATGGTAGCTTTTATCGATCCTTCACCCTGCCAGGGTCGGTCAACCAGGAAAGAATCCATGCGGATTACAAAGACGGTGTGCTTACAGTTGAGTTGCCCAAGCGCGAAGAAACTAAACCCAAACAGATCAAGGTGGCAGTTTCCTGAATTGGAGGAACGGAGAAAGGGGTAAATGCGTTACGACAAGCTGACCTTGAAGGCCCAAGAAGCGATTGCAGAAGCCGAGAAGCTCGCCTCCGAGCAGTCCCATCCTCAGATGGAACCCGAGCACCTGTTCAAGATGCTGCTGGTTCAACCTGAAGGGGTGATTCCCCCACTTCTCAGCAAAATGGGGGTTCCCCAGGGCTCCCTCTACAACGAGGCAGAGAAAACCCTGGCCAAACTTCCCCAAGTCCAGGGCTTGAGCGGACGTCCCCTTTCTCCCAAACTGAACAATGTTCTGGAAACCGCATTCAAGCAGGCAGACCGGCTCAAAGACGAGTACGTCAGCACCGAGCACCTCCTGCTGGCCTTGGCCGAAGTGAAGGGAACCGAGGTCCAGCAGATTCTGCAGAGGCACGGCGTCGATCCCGAAAAGATCCTCCAGGCGCTGGTATCAATCCGGGGCGGCCAAAGGATAACTGACCCCAACCCGGAAGACAAGTACCAGGCGCTGGAACGTTACGCTCGAGACCTGACGGAACTGGCACGCAAAGGCAAACTGGATCCTGTCATCGGACGCGACGAAGAGGTCCGGCGTGTGGTCCAAGTGCTCTCCAGGCGAACCAAGAACAACCCGGTACTGATCGGTGAGCCAGGCGTGGGGAAAACCGCCATCGTGGAGGGTTTGGCCCAGCGCATTGTAGGAGGTGACGTTCCGGAAAGCCTAAAGCGTAAGCGCCTGGTGGCGTTGGACCTGGGAGCCATGATTGCCGGCGCCAAGTACCGCGGCGAGTTCGAGGATCGACTGAAGGCCCTTCTGCGCGAGATCTCCGAAGCCGAGGGGCAGATTATCCTGTTCATCGATGAACTGCACACACTGGTGGGCGCTGGAGCGGCCGAAGGCGCCGTGGACGCCTCCAACATGTTGAAACCGGCGCTAGCCCGGGGCGAATTGCGATGCATTGGCGCCACCACCATCAACGAGTATAAGAAGTATATTGAAAAGGACGCTGCTCTGGAGCGGCGATTCCAGCAGGTGTACGTTGGGGAACCCAGTGTTGAAGATACTATTTCCATCTTGCGCGGTTTGAAAGAGCGCTACGAAATCCATCATGGGGTGAAGATCAAGGACTCGGCAATCGTGGCAGCGGCTACCCTCTCCAGCCGTTACATCTCTGATCGGTTCCTGCCCGACAAGGCAATTGATTTGGTGGATGAAGCGGCCGCTTCTCTGCGTATGC
>JBGPHY010000205.1:0-8815 GCA_041484625.1 Terriglobia bacterium
AGAACGAATTCACCAATGCGGTGAATTCCGCCCAGAGATCCAATGTCGCATTCTTCACGATCGACGCTCGGGGACTGAACATGAGTGGGATCAGGCAAACCTCGCGGCTCCAGAAGGCCCCCAGAGTTCACCCCCTTAAGGAGACGACTCGGGACAACCTCTCCGCAGTGAAATCACTCTTCCAGCGGATGGTTTCCGTAGTGGACCTCGTAAATCCCGAAACTCAGAGCCTGCTAGGCGGTGCAATGTTCCAGCAGGGAGGAGGGGGCGGGGGGACAAGTGGCGGTGGAACGAGTCCGGGTGGAACGAGTGGGGGTGGAACGAGTCCGGGCGGAACGAGTCCGGGCGGAACGAGCGGGGGTGGAACGAGTCCGGGCGGAACGAGTGGGGGCGGGACTGGAACCACCGGGGGTACCACTCCTGGCAGCACGTCGACTGGCCGCACCACCACGACCGACAGCTCGCAACCAGGTCGAAATACGCTTCCGGGACAATCTGAAGAGCAGCCGGACTTCTCCGAACTCCGGGAGCAGCGCATGGAGAATATCCTGCGGTCTCTGGCCAACGAGACTGGGGGATCCGCCATTTTCAACACCAACAACTTCAACGAGCGGCTCGACAAAGTGGACCAGGAGCTCAGCAACTACTATGTGCTGGGTTTCCAGTCCAGCAACCCCAAACGCGATGGGAAGTTTCGCAAATTAGAGGTTAAGTCGGAGATGAAGGGGTTGACCATCAAACACCGGAATGGCTACGTCGATCCACGTCCGCTGGACGTACTGTCCGGATCCAAGGGGGAGAAGTCTCTGATGAACGCGATTGCCTCCCCCACCCCGGTCAATCAACTGCCTGTTACCTTCCGCGCCATCTACTTCTATGACACACCAGGCTTGGCCAGGATCCCCGTTGCCGCGAAGATCCGCACCGCCTCCATGGAACTTAAGAAGAAGGGTGGTCAACTGGCCACGGACATTAACCTCATGGGTGTTGCATACGCCGAAGATGGGAGCGTTTCCGCCCGATTTAGCGAAACTCTGCATCTTCTCTTTGACAAGGAGAAAGAAGAAGCGTTCCGAAAACAGGACCTTGCATATCGGAACTACTTCAAACTGCGTCCTGGGAAGTACCAGTTGAAGCTGGCAGCTTCCGACGAGAAGGGCAAGGTCGGGTCAGCGGAGCAATCCCTGGTGGTCCCGGCCGTTCCGCAGAGCGGCATGGGAGCCAGCAGCCTGGTAGTGGCCGATCAGCTATCTCGCCTGCCGGACCTGATCCAGAACCTTCAGGCCAAATTGTTGGACGAGAGTGATCCTCTGATCTTTAACGGTCTGCAAATTGCTCCTTCTGTGGAGAACCAGTTGCCCCTTAATACTCCTGTTCGTGCGTTCTTCAAGATATACAACCTCAGTGGCACCCCCGAACAGCGAAAGTTTGTGGCCAAGGTCCAATTGCTGGGCGAAAAAGGAGAAACGCAAAATCTTCCTCCAATTCCGCTGGATCGCAACGTCTTTCCCACTGGCAAGAGCGAAGCCACTATTGGGCTCATCTTACCTTTCGACAAGGTGACTCCAGGAAAATACAAGTTGGTGATTGAGACTTCCGAGGCCACTTCCAACCAGTCCGTGACGGTTCAAACGGACTTGCAGTTCCTGTGAGGAAAGGTCCGGCCTTAGCTGTCATCAGGCTTCATCAGGCCGAGCAAATTGGCCACCGCATTCTTGACACGAGGCAGTTCCCTCATCATGCTCCCGGTCGTGTCGATGACCAAGGCCATGGTCAGGCTAGAGCTCTGTGGTTGAAACAAGCGGATGGGCTGTGGCCGCCCGTCTTCGACGACCTCAAACTGGTCCGCCTTTAATCCGGGAACAGGGCGGCCCCGTCCGTCCATCACTGAGGCATAGACTTCCACCATCCGAACGCTGACTGGAAAGGGCGGAAGAGTACTCAAGGGTGCCTGCTTGACCCAGGGCAGGCACAAAGGAGTCAACCGATAATCCGCCCACGGCCTCCAAAGCGGCACGGCAATCGTCTGGATGGTTCATGGAGCCTAGGGTAGCAACTGCCGGATGGCTGCCTCACCCATTTGTGGTAGCGGCCTTGACAGGCTCCAGATTGGGTGAAAACAAGTGGATGACTGCCAACGCCAGGCAATAAGCCAAACTGGCAATCACAAACATCGGTGTGTAACTTCCGTACCACTGGAGCACATAACCCGTCACTTTGGCAATGAGCATGCCGCCGACAGCGCCGGCGAACCCGCCTATTCCGACCACCGACGCCACCGTCCGGCGGGGAAAAAGGTCCGAACTCAACGTGAAGAGATTGGCCGACCATCCCTGGTGTGCCCCCGCTGCCAGGCTGATCAGAAGCACCGCTGTCCAGAGACTTCGAGTCTGAGAAGCCAGAACCACTGGCACTACGCAGGCCGCACAAACAATCATCGCGAATTTGCGAGCCCGATTGACACTCCAGCCATGCTTCAGCAACACCGAGGAGAGCCAGCCGCCGATAATGGAACCGACATCGGCGATCAGATAGACTGTGACCAAATAGCGAGTCATGTCAAGGGTCTTCACTCCATGGACACTGTTAAGAAACTTGGGGAGCCAGTAAAGATAGAACCACCAGATTGGATCGGTGAGGAACTTTCCCAATGCGAAAGCCCACAGCTGAGGGTAGCGCAACAAGGGGACCCACGAGAGAGAGGTCTCCGGATCGGGCGGATCACTGCGGATGTAATCCAATTCCGACTGGGATAGGCGCGGATGGGCCTCGGGTCGCCGGTAGAGGAAGAGCCAAGCTCCCATCCAGACGAATCCCAGCAAACCAGTCGAGATGAAAGCGGTCTGCCATCCCCAACAGACGGCTATCCACGGGACTGTCATGGGAGCCAGGATGGCGCCAATGTTGGTCCCGGAGTTGAAGAGTCCCGTGACGAGCGCCCTTTCACGTTTCGGAAACCATTCGGCCACCGTTTTGACGGAGGCTGGAAAGTTTCCGGCTTCCCCCATACCCAGCAGAAAGCGCCAGAGGCAGAAGGTAAGCACCGAGCCGGCCAGGGCATGGCCCATGGCTGCCAGGCTCCACCAGGCAATGGCCAGGGCAAAACCCAACCTTGTGCCGATACGATCGATGCCCCGGCCCACCGCCAGGAGCATGAGGGCATAGGCAATCTGAAAGGAAAAAACAATGTTCCCGTAATCGATTTCAGACCAGCCAATGGTTTTTTGCAGGTCCGGTGCCAGTATGCTGAGTACCTGGCGGTCAATGTAGTTGATGGTGGCGGCCAGGAAGAGCAGGGCGCAGATCACCCAGCGAAAGCGGCCGGGATTGCAAGGAACATTCATTGGGGAAACCGGTTCATGGGACAAATGAGCCAATCAGTAGTGGCAAGACCGAATTCCGGAAGGCGGAATCCCCGATCGGAAAATGGACTTTACACTCAACGACACCTTGGCGGCAAGGAGAACGTCAGGGTCATCCCGCGCTTGGTCTTGCACAAAAGAGCGGACCACATTATCCTATGGGCTGCAAAACGATAAAGGTCTGTACCTGATTCAAGCGATCGAGGGTCCGTCGGTCGTTCCTTCTGGTTCGGCGGGTTTTCGGTAGGAGTCTGAGGTTCATTCTGTATGCCCATTTACGAGTTTTATTGTCCCCCATGCCACACCATTTACAGCTTCTTCTCGCGGTCGGTCAATACCGACACACGGCCGAATTGTCCTGGATGCCGGAAAGAAACTTTACAGCGGCGGGTATCGCGGTTTGCAGTGGTTTCCGCGGGAAAATCGGAAAAGGAAGAGAGTGCCCCGGATCTTCCCATTGACGAATCGAAAATGGAGAGTGCCATGGCGGCTCTGGCTTCTGAGGCCCAAGGGATGAATGAGGAGGATCCGAAGGCTGCAGCCCGCCTGATGCAGAAGTTCTCGCAAATGACCGGCCTCAAACTGGGTAAGAACATGGAAGAGGCTCTTAAACGGCTCGAAGCCGGCGAAGACCCTGAAGCCATTGAAGCCGAGATGGGAGATCTCCTGGAAGGAGACGAGAATCCTTTCGAAATGCCCGACAAGAAGGGAAGCCGAAAGGCCCCCCCCCCTCCTGCTCGGGATGAAACACTTTACGAGATGTAGCCTGGAACTATCTTTCGTTTTCGAACGGCTGCCGCCAAGTTTCTTCAGCCTCCATTGACCAGTCGCGTTGTGGACCTTCTAAACAATAGACGGCATTGTGCCGCTCATCTTAGGAGCCTGGACGGTCTGATGATTCTTGGACTTGAGAAACGCATAGGCGAACATGACACTGAGTTGGAAATCAAGCCAGGCTGTGGCCAGGAACCGAAGAGGTGAAATCACAGGCAGCTTGGTACGGCGAACTCTCTCGACCATGCGGTGCCAGCTGTGGTTGACGTCGGTTCGAGTGAAGACCCGACGGTTGGCGTAAAAGAGATTCCACTTCTGCCAATAGAGAGTAAATTTCGAAGGAACCTCCAGTGTCGGTAGGTGAGTCTTGGCCCTCTGATAGGCTAGCTGAAGCTCCGAAACAGTGAGCCGACGCTGGACCAGGCCGTAAATTCGGTCCATCTCCTGCACCAGCCGTTGCTCCGCGGCCGTCCGTGGACGTGTGTGCAACCACAGTTCCTGAGCTTCCCATAAGAGTTGAACAACGCCCTTCAAGTAAGTACTAACCTCCTCGGTGCGTGCCTTCAGGAAGGCCCAGCGGCCGGGAACGGGAACTCCGACACGCATCGCCTGGCGGCTCTTGCGCCGGAAGAAGCCAGCCATCATGGGGTGGCGACGTTCCAGGATGGCCGCATTCTTATACCAAATGTAATTCCGCATGATGTCCCAGTAGTTTCGCGGGGCCGCTCGTGACAAGACCCGCTTCATGTTATCGAAACTGTAGAAAGTGTGCCAGGCTTCGGTGTACACCTGTTTGAGGGAGCCGGGCGAGGGGAAATTCGGATAATTCATGGTTTCATGGATCGAATCGTACTTGTTGTAATCTGAATCCATGTACTCCCCCTTGAGGACCATTTTCAGGTGATCGTGAGAGCCGGGAAGGGGTGTGAGGATGAAAAAGGAGGCCTGGTCGACTTGGATTTCGTGCATCAACTGTTCCAGGTCACGCCTGATAGTGGATTCGGTGTCGTGGGGGAAACCCAGGATATAACCTACATGGGTCACCACTTCCGCTTCGTGCCAGGCGCGGATCAAGTTGGCATAGTCTCCCACCTTGTTCTGTCCCTTACCGGCATCCTTCAGACTCTCAGGATTGATGCTTTCCATCCCGATGAACACCTGGGTGCAACCTGCACTCCGCGCTTTCACGACAAAGTTCTTGATCTTGTAACTGAGTACATCTACCTGCATCATGAACCTCAGGTTGATCCGTTGCTCTTCGCGCACGCGTATCAGTGCGTCGAAAATCCTTTCCCACTCGGGGTTCCGGGCAAAATTGTCATCGGTGAAGAAGTAGAAATCCACTCGGTTCTGCTGCCAGTTTTCGCGGATTGCCTGGGCAATGGCTTCAGCCGAGCGGACGCGCATTTTCCGTCCCTGGACGTTAATGATCGTGCAGAAACTACAATTGAACGGACATCCCCGTCCACAGTCTATTGTGCCGAAGTTGGAGGCCATGAATCGCTTCATCAGACGTCTGTCTAATAACGGGATAGGCTTGGTGAAGAGATCCGGCTTGTCATCCAGGTAATCATAGAGCGGTTTGAGACGGCCTCGAATGGCGTCCTCGAGAAGAAGGGACCAGGTTTCCTCCACTTCCCCCTTGACCAGGGTAATCCCTTCATCCATCAACGCCTGCATGTCGGGCGGGATTTTCGGAATCATGGATAGATACCCGCTTACGTGGAAGCCGCCAATCAGCACTGTAATTCCCGCTGAGCGAAAGGCGCGGGCCAGGTCAGAGGCGCGGGGATACTGGTTGGATTGAACTCCCACCAGGCAGGCGATGGTCATTCCGGTGAAACGCCGAGCACGCCGGCAGATCTTATCCACTGGGAGCCTTTGCACCGTCTCATCCATCAGATGAACGTCCACCTCGACGTCTTCCAGCACTTGACGATCAATCACATCCTGGGTCAACGCGGCCAGACAATTCAAGGTGTTGGACGGGAGAACACCACGAAAGTGCGTGACTACAAAACCATCATCATCATAATTGGAGGGTTTGATCAGGTACAAAGTTACTTTCGTCTTTGGCTTCAAGGAGGCGGGATTTATGGGCATGTATACCAGATTCCTTTCAACCCGGGTGAGGAGGGAGACAAAGGCAGTGAAAATTCGAGCCCCGGTTGCTCGCAGACACTCATTTTGTCAGGCCTCAAGATAGACTGTATTGGCAGGGCGTTCAACTCTTTCGAGTCGGAAACCCGGAAAGGTCGAGACGGGGTTTCTTCCGCGCCACCAGGCTCACCTAGCCATCCCAGTGAACACAGAAAATCCCCCTGGTCAACACCAGCTATAACAAGATGACGGTTGCACCGAGCGGAGACTGGCAGTCCAGTGAACAAACCAAATGACGGAATTTGAACAGTGGCGCAACGGTCGATTCTTATTCTAACTGATATTCGTCGGGAAACAAGGCCATTTCTGCAGTCCTATTTCAATTCTTTTCTGCTTAACTCCTGGCGGCTTTATCCAGGACGAGCTTGACTGCCGGATTGGGGCTGACCAGCTCCAGAGGGGACTCGATGGTGATGGTCGGAATGGCGCCATGCTCATCGTGGATGCGCATGCGCAATACTTCGTCCGGGTTCTGTCCGCCCAGCCCGGAATAACCAATGGTCCGGCAGAGCTTGCCGAGAAGGAACTCATTGAGCGCGCAGCCTCCGGTCCGTTCCAACCCCGGCTTGCTCTCCTGCCAGCTTTCAAAAAGGTGGGCCTGGGCAAAAGAAAGCCCCTGGGCCGTAATTTCGTTCAAGCCTTCACCTCCCACCACCAGGCCGTCACCCAATGAAGCCACATCGGTGATAAGCCTCTTCATTCCCTCGGTGGATGTCATGGATTCGACAAGAGAATTGTGAAGATTGAACGTGTTAAGTGTGACGTCGATGAAGACAGACTGCAAAGAGAGTACACGAGCTGCGCCGAGGATATTCTCCCCCAGGATCGATCGCCACATGCTTAATCCCGGGTGAATCTTCACCATGACTTTCATCTCCCGATGCTGGAGTCGAGTGAAGTTAGACTCCGGGACCCCCAGGCTCTTCCCCTGCGACCAGGCCCAGCCTCGGACCTGTTGCTTCTCAATGTCCCGATACTGGAAGTCCTGTACCTGTGAATAGACCGGATGAATGGGGTCCATGTCAATCGAGTTGCAGTGCGGCATGATGCGGAAACCCATGGACTGGGCCTTGGTGATGAATGCTTTAGCGGAATCGCTTGCCAGGAACGATGGATAATTCTCATCGTAAGGGTCGGTGCGCCAGTCGGGAAAATGCAGGAGGACTTTCCCGGGCTGGATCCTCCGTGAAAGCAAGTCCAGGATCTCCGGATTTCCCGGGCACCAGCAAAGGGCCAGCTTCACACCGTAGATCCACTCCTTTCGCCAGGCTTCTTCCGATTTGAGATTATAGGCGCGCCAAAGCCAATCCCGGTAGCGGGCCACCGGCACCTTCCAGTCTCCCTGATAGACATTCACTCGCCAGGGCAGTCCTCCGCTGCCGAGATTATTGTCGATGGGTCCATAGGCTTCCACGTCCAGGCCGATGGCATTGGGGTTGCCATTGGATCCGGTTTTCAGAGCTTTGTATCGATAGTGGGTGTCTTGGCAATGAATCCAAAAGCCTCCCTGCTGGGATTGCAGGACAGCCAGACCTGCTTCCCAGTGAACGGGCCATTCCCAGCGGCGATCGCGGATCAACGGGTCATCAAGCTTGAGCCGGACTCCCTGGTAGAGAGGGGCCACCAGCTCCAGGTTTGAGCGGAGGCCCTGCAGCCAGTAGCGGCAGGCCAGAACTCCCGGGCGGGAAGAATATGCCGAGGGTTCCAGGATGAGATCGCCGGTTTCCGGATCGGTAGTTACACTCACTACCCCGTCACCGTTCCAGTGATGAAAGACCACCTCGGCACGGTCTTTTGAGACCGGACGGCAGATGACCTGACCAAAACTGCCTTCGTTCAGGCTGACCGTCTCGTCGGACCGATAGACCAATTGCAGGGCAACTCCTTGGCTCAGGTCGAATGGCTGCAGGAATTCCTCGCCGGAAGCCTTCGATTTCAGAGACGTCAGGAACCCTTTGTCGAGGACCGCAGTGAGAGTTGAGGTCTCGACCACAATGCGCTGCCCCTCCACCTTGACACTGGAAATCCTTTCGCGGGTCTGGCTGGCGCTGCTGTTGCTACCAACTACGGAACCGGCAACATGCGATCCTGTCGCGCCGAGCAAGGCTCCCGCCCCCAGGGTGGTCCTCAGAAAATTCCGCCGATTGAAGTGGCTGCTTGGGTTCATGCCATTGCCTCCTTTAGCGCGGGTTCTAACGCCCGTGGCTTGAATCTACTCTGTATTCGCAAGCACCTACGTCCAGTTTGCTCCCCTGGGGCAAAGGAGATCCATAGAAATCGCGGTCGCCAGGGTTAATTCCAAACAATTCCTTGAGGTTCAGTCCCGTGTCAATCGCAGGTGAGCCGCTAAGGAGTTGGTAAGGTGTGAGAAACGAAAGGTGCATTGGGTCGGTGAGCAATCCCGGATCGTCCTTCCTCAGCAGGGGATCCACGTAATGACCGACCACTCGGCTGCCGAGCTTCTCCTGTCCGGTGGCTGCGATCCATTTCTGAATGTCGGTGTAGCCGTCCACCAGGAA
>JBGPHY010000206.1:0-8793 GCA_041484625.1 Terriglobia bacterium
CAAGCTGCATCTGAACGAGGCGGATCTCTACGTAGGAATTTATGCTCACCGCTACGGCTATATCGAGGAGGGTTACCACAAGGGCGTGACCGAAATTGAGTTTGACTATGCGGGGGAGCGCGGATTAGACCGGCTGTGTTTTCTAATTTCGCCGAAACATCCTTGGCCTCCCGATGCAATTGATTATAAGAACCACACGCGCCTTGAAAAGTTCAAATCCGGCATCAGCAGCACTCTCATCCGATCTGAATTCACGACGGTGGATGATTTCAAAGCCAAATTACTACATGCGCTGGTCGAGTGGCAACAGCGGAATCCCAGCAGTCGTGCCGGGGCGAATGCAACCAGCAGCAGTTTTGAAACTTCCGCCGCCGCTGTAACGGCCCCGCCGTGTCCGGCCCTTGTCATCGGCCGCGAAGAAGACTTGCTGAAGCTCAAAGCTCGCTTCGGCATCGGAACTCATGCGGCGAAGCGACTGTTGAACATCATCCGCGGCTGGCCTGGCGTGGGTAAAACAACGTTGGTAACGGCGCTCGCTCATGATACTGAAGTTGCGACTGCTTTCCCCGATGGCGTACTTTGGGCATCTGTTGGCGAAAAGCCGGATCCGTTTTCTGAGCTAAACGCATGGAAACGCGCCCTTGCCAAAAGCGAAGCTGGACCGCCTCACAAGCTTGAGCAGGTGATGGCCCAGGTAAGAGCCCTTCTGCGCGACAAACGGATGCTCCTGATTGTAGATGACGTCTGGGAGGCTGAATCTGCCGCGCCGTTTGCGGTTGCCGGGCCTGAATGTGTTACGTTGATCACTACGCGGTTTCAGGATGTTGCCAATAAACTCGCCGTCACTCCCGATGACGTTTACCTGCTCGGCCAACTCAACGAAGAGAAGGCGCTGGAACTACTGGCCAGGCTGGCTCCCACAGTTGTTGAACGACACCTGCAGGAATCGCGCGAGCTTGTGAATCAGTTGGAAGGCCTGCCGCTGGCTCTGCGTGTAGCCGGACGCTTGCTGGAAACAGAAGCAAAGTTGGGGTGGGGCGTCCAGGACCTTTTGTCTGAATTGGACAAGGGAACAAAGTTACTGGAGCAGGTCGCGCCGGAGGATCGCTATGATCCAGTGACCCAAAGCATCCCTACCATCTCCATCCTCCTGCAAAAGAGCACAGATCGTTTAGACAAAGAGGCACGCCAACGCTTTGCCTACCTTGGCCCGTTCGCTCCCAAGCCTGCCTCGTTTGACTTGAATGCGATGCAAGCGATCTGGCGCGTGGATGACGCCAGGCCCACTGCGCGCCAATTGGCTGATCGCGGTCTGTTGGAGCCAATTATCGGAACAGGCCGTTTCCAGATGCATGCATTGCTGGTGATGCATGCCAGATCTCTTTTACGGGCCGGAAGAAGGTCTGATGGATGATTTTCGTGAGGCCTTTTTGCTGCATGCCGGTTACTACGAGACTGTGCTCCGTACAGCCAACGAACTTTACCTGCAAGGTGGCGAGGCGCTTCCGCGTGGGCTGAAATTATTCGATGCGGAGTGGTCGAACATCCAAAATGCCCAGGCTTGGACAGCAGCGCACACCAATGACGATGACGAAGCAGCCAAGCTGTGCAGCAATTATCCGTATATTGGAGAGATGCTCGTGTATCTGCGTCTTCAGCCACGGGATCGCGTCAAATGGGGAGAGGCCGCTCGAGTTGCCGCCCGGCGTATAAAAGATCCTTACGCCGAAAGCGCACATCTGCACAAACTCGCCCTGGCCTACATGGATAAGGGTGAGACAAACCGGCCCATCGAATACCTGGAACAAGCTGCTGCAATCAACCGGCAAATCAAGCGCCCTGAGTATGAAGCCGCCGATCTCGGCGCCTTGGGACTCGCTTATGCAGCATTGGGAGAGCACCGCAAGGCTATCAGCTTTTATCGAAAAGCACTGGCTATTTATCGCGGGATAAATGCGCGCTGGGGCGAAGGCATCTATCTGAGTAATCTGGGTGACGCTTACACATCCATCGGCAAGCCAGGCAGAGCCATCAAGCTTCATGAACAGGCGCTGAAGATTAACCGGGAGGTCCAGGACCGCCGCAGCGAAGGATACGCCCTCGGCAACCTGGGCAAGGCCTATGCGGCTCTCGGAGAGCACCCTCGGGCGCTCCAATGTTTCAGACAGAACCTGGACATCGCTCGCGATATGGTCGACCCGCAGTCTGAAGGCTATGCACTTTTCGGATCAAGCCTTTCACTCTGGGCGATCGGCGAGCACGCCGAGGCAATTGCCAATGCTGAAAAAGCTCTTCGGATATTTGCAGAAATTGAAGATATCTACGAAGCCAAGGCCCGAGCCCAGTTGGATCAGTGGCGTCCGGGCTTTTGCTAGGGGCTGGCACGCACGCCCCCTGGTCTCAAAATAGTGGTCATCCTCCATAATCCCTCGACATTGGCGGGAGGGGGTGCCACTAAGGCACCCCCCGAGTGTGGTCGGCAAGAGGTGCCTACGCGGCTTGAATCTCCACAACATGAATCGTATTGGTAGTAGTGTCCAAGGTCCCGGTGACTTTCACATTCTGTCCGTCGAACTGCTTCGCTTTTTCCTGATCGTCGAGCTGATATGGAGTTTTGCCAGCGGTATTTTGCAGGACATACTTTCTGTCGGCCTGTGTAATCCGGTCCACGAAAGTCATCGCCTTGTTGGCATCGACGTTAGAATCCATCGAGCGTGGTTGTGAGATCGCTGGCAAGCCTTGAGCAATGGTGGAGGCCGAAGTGAGTTAGGCAAATCCTACAATCAGCCCAAACATCAGAAGGCACATCCATAAAGACAGCTTCTTCATACTTTCACCTCCGATCGAGTTGATTTAGCCCTTTCTGTAGGGTCAAGCTGTACTTTGCTCCTACCCTGGGCTTTATGGACTCCTGCAATTTGAGGTCAAATGGCCAACCCAAAAACTGATGTGAGCACATTCAATCGTTTAGGGCTGACTGCAGACATTGAGATGATGAAATTTTTTCCCAGTGGTGAGAAATTATTTCTTCACATGGCTGGATTGACAGAGGATGAGCCATCCTCATCAGAATGCTAAAGCACTATCGGTTTGCCGCTGGCTCTTCCGTGGAAGGCCAAATTCTTCCAGGGGACCCAAGGAGTGACGATGTGAAAGGAAGTTAGGTCCTGGAATCCTGCGCACTCCAGCGATTTCTTGATCTCTGCCGCATTGTGCAGCTTTTGTCCTCCAGCTTTTCTGGCGATGATTTCGGAGATCCACGATGAGATGAAAGGTTTAAACTCCCAGAGAACGATCCTCCCTCCGTTTTTTAAGACGCGCCTGGCTTCGCTCATAACTTGCCTCAATTGAGCGTCAGTAAGGTACTTGATCGTATGTGAAAGGAGGACCACATCGAAAATTCTTTCACGCAAGGGGAGGGAGACGACACTGCCCAGAATGAACTCGATCCGGCCTGGGCACCGTGATCGGCGCGCTCGGTTTCTGGCACGGCTAATCATCTCACAAGAGAGATCAATCCCCACATAGGCTTCTCGGCTCTGAACTTGCCGCTGGCTAGCCATCAGGATTGAGCCAAAACCGCATCCCAGTTCAAGAACACTTTCAGAAGCCGCCAGTTGAGCATGTTGGACAAAAGCGCGAGCATACATGCTGCCACTCAAGCGAAAGATTAGGCGGCCCAGCAAGGACACCAGTCCAGATCCACCTATCCAGCGATCATAGAAATCACGAGCCTTTGCCTCTGAGAAGTCGAAGGTCGAATTGGAAAAGGGTTGGGTCATATCCGACGGTGCAAGAAGAGCAACTGTCCGCAGTACTTCAAGTCATTTCAGCGAAACTACTCACAGAGATTCTATAATTGTCACCACCTGATTGAACATCTCCTCTTGTACTAGAGGCGGGATCCAGGTTGCGTCACACTCAATTCGCCGGAGGTGGAGCACTCTCGGCCTTGAGCCCCCCGAGCCAGCGGACAATCTCCTCCCTGTCCTGGCCTGTGATTTTCGGGAACGATTTCGGCATCGGATCTTTCAGACCGTAAGAGCGCGAGTTCTTCAGGAGTTTCAGCAGATCTTCCGGGATACGGTTTGGCTTTGTGCTTATCCCGATGAGGGAGGGACCGATATTCCCTTCTCCTCGAGCTCCGTGACAGAAGCTGCAGGCAGTTACATAGGCGGCTGGTGGCTCTCCATCCCGAACTGGTGCCGATGGGCCTTCTGGCCTGGAGGGGAGGGGCCTGTTCAGCGTCATTAACCAGCCCGAAAGCTCTCCGATGTCCTCATTGGTGAGCTGTGGGAAGCTCGGCATTGAGTCGGATGTAGGTTCGCGCATGTGGCCCTGAATCCAAGTCGCGAGGGCATCCCGAGTCGACCCTCGTCGTTTCGCCATCTTCACCAGCGACGGTCCCATGGGACCTCCGGTTGCGCTTGCGCCGTGACAGTTGGCACAATTCGCGAAATAAATCTTCAGGGGGGCTGCGGATCTATCGGTGGGATGGAGGATCTGCGGAGGATCGATCGGGATCGAGCGTCCGATTTCTTGAGGCTGGAAAACTGCCTTGAGAAAGCGACCGGCTTCCTGGTTTTGTCTTTCAAGTGCGCTGCGGACCTCAGGGTTGTCTCGGTCCTGATGCTTGGAGAGGCCGATTAACCCTGCCAGGACTGCCAGTGAAAGCCACAGGAGGGATGTTGCAATGGGGCGTCTGAAGGGATTCCTTTCCGGATTTCGATCAACAAAAGGAAGCAGGACGAGAAGCACGAAAACGAAGGCCGGCAACACGAGCGTAGGGACCAATGAGAGCCTGCCGGGAAAGAACTTCAGCAACTCAAACAGAGGAAGAAAATACCATGCCGGTCGGGCGAGGTAATCTGATGTGAGGTCGGCCATCGGTCCCAGTTCTGGCGGCCAACCTTCAGCCAGAACCAACAGCGCGAGGAAGACCAGCAGGATGAAAATGGAATCGCGGAACAGCTGCATCGGATAGAAATGCTCTACCCGATTATCGCTGCGGTGGTGAAAGGGACCTGCTGCACCTGCCCGTCGAAAAAAGTAAACGTGAAGAATGATGAACAGGCCGACCGCAGCCGGTAGCAGAAAGGCATGTATCATAAAGAACCGCGAAAGCGTAAGCGTGGTCAACTCGACCCCCCCCAGCAGAATGCGCTGTGTTAACGGGCCGATCAAGGGAATCTCTCCGGCAATGGATACCCCAACCTTCGTCCCGAAATATGCCGCCTGGTCCCAGGGAAGGAGAGTCCCGGTAAAGGCAAAGCCAAGGATCAACCCGAATAGGAGAACTCCCGTTCCCCACAACAGTTCACGCTTCCCTTTGTACGCGCCGAAGAGAAATGTCTGTGCCAGGTGCATGACCGCGAGAATGACCATGGCGCTGGCGCCGTAGTGGTGGAGACCGCGGAGCAGTTGTCCACCGGGTACCGCCTTCTGTATGTAAGCGACGCTGGCATGGGCGTGGTCCGCACTCGGTACGTAGTAGAGCGCAAGGAACACACCGGTGACGACCTGCAGGACAAAGAGGAATACGAGGGAACTGCCAAATACGTAGGCCCAGCGTGCCCCGCCCCGGATGGGCTCGTCAAGCAGATGGCTCAACACCTTCTTGATGCCGCTCCGCTCGTCTATCCAGGCGTAGGCCTTAGCGCTCCAAGGTCTTGAGGGGATCATCTCAGCTCACTACTTCCTGGCCGGCTACGCCCTGCCTAAAAATTTGATACCTGATTTCAAGGATGTCCCCCTGGGTCCGGTGTTCCAGGAGATCCAGGTTGCGCGACGCAGGCCCACCGATCTTCTTCCCCTGTGCGTTCCAGGCACTCCCATGGCAGGGGCAGATAAACCCCTCGGCCGTTTCGTTGACCGTACATCCAAGGTGGGGACAAATTGCTGAGAATACAGTGAGCTCATTATCCTTTCGGATTATCCACACTAGCCTTTGCGAATTGACGCGACCCCAGCCAGCCTCCTGGGAGACAACCAAGCTCCGCTTGATCGGCCTGTTCTCAGGTATCTCCTCGAGGAGCCCCGCGTTGATCCATCCCGCCGATCTGGAGGTTGAAAGTGCAGGCGCAATGGCGTACCGGGCGATGGTGATCCCGAGCACCGAAGCCATCCCGGTGGCGATCATTCCGATCATGTAGCCTAAGAGAGAGCGGCGCTCAAGTGATCGCGGCCCCTCAAGATCATCTCCTGGCATACGGTTCTGGACTCTATCTGCGTACTCCATGGCTTCTGCCTCCTTCGTTCTTCTTCCTTCTTGATCCCGCCAGCCCTCCGGTCCTCCTGGCAGATGGGTTCCCACCTAAGTCTTTGGAGATTCTTCCGGACCCCAAGCCTGGGCCCACCTCTGGATCACGACTCATCCACATTCCTCGGGTAGTGATACCATCGGCAGAAGTCGGCGCCTCCAAGCTCGAGAATGGATATTTCAGTCTAGCCTGCTTCAATACCAAATTACAACCCAGTGCGAGATGAATCTACCGAGTCCGGCCATGAACCGTTAAAAAGCCACTTTGAGCCGTGTGCTCCAGGCCGAACGAGAGGAGTCTCCGTTTGAGCGTGAGCAAGAGATTCAGCCTTCGTTCGCAACGCGATCTGAACTCACCGCCAAATCCAAACCCGTGGTACGATGTCGCCGGTACAGGGACTGTCTTCAGTAGGGGGTTGCGGAAATCTATGCCGGTGTCCTTTCTGTATGCTGGGATCCTGCTGTCAGCTTTGGGAGGGGTGCTTAACGGGACCTTCGCCCTGCCTTTGAAGCTCATGAAGCGATGGAAATGGGAACACATCTGGCTGGCCTATTCGGTGACGGGCATGGTGCTGGTTCCCTGGACTGTGGCGGTTCTCAGCACACCGCATCTCGGAGAAGTAGTTCGGAACGCACCACTGGTTCTGATCTCTGTCTTTGGATTTGCCTGGGGACTGGGTTCAGTCTTCTTCGGCCTGGGACTGGATCGGCTGGGTCTGGGTCTGGGACAAGCCCTGATGATGGGCATCATTGCAGCAGTGGGTTCCCTGGTACCCCTGCTCATCCTGAAACCCGGCTCTCTGGCCACCCGACCGGCGATGACCGTTGTAGCTGGTAATGCGGTCCTGATGATTGGAATCTCGCTGTGTGCGCGGGCAGGTGGATTGCGGAGCAGGCAGCAAGCCAGTGCCGGATCGGGGCTGTCAAAGCAACCCTCAATGGCTTCGGACCTCGTCATCGCTATTGTGGCGGGGATATTCTCATCGATGCTGAACGTCAGCCTTGCCTTCAGTGGTGAAACCCAACGGCGTGCCGTGGAACTCGGAACCCCGGGCCCGATGGCTAGTGTGAGTATCTGGGCACTGGCCTTCACTTCAGGGTTCGTGGCGAATTTGGCTTATTGTCTCTGGAGGATCCGCAAGAGCGGCTGGAGTTGTTATAGGGAACCCGGCACCGGAATCTATTGGTTAGGTGCCGCTGCAATGGGGAGCTTGATGTTTGGCGGGATTCTCCTCTATGGTATGGGGGCCAGTTTTCTGGGCATCGCTGGTCCTGTGATTGGATGGCCAATCCTGATGGGGGGAACCATTGTTGCCAGTAACATCACGGGATGGCTGACCGGCGAATGGAAGGAAGCTGGGAAACGCAGTGTCTCCTTCTTGACGGCAGGGATTTTGGTCATCCTGCTGGCTATGGTCATCATTTCCCAAGGACACTTCGCGTAAAGGGCATCGTCGGACGATGCGAATATGGCCAGGATTCCACTCTGGAGGGAACGAAAGGCCGCTATCGTGCAGTGTCCTGTTGATGCCAGAAGTGCTCGATCTGCTCGAGCGATTTTCCCTTCGTTTCAGGCACCCAGAGCCAGGTAAAGAGGACCTGGGCAAGGGCCATCAGCGCTAACAAACCCCAAGAGAGAGTGGCAGCATGATGAAACATCCAGGGGAAAAGGAGCACCACAATCGCGTTAAAGAACCACTGCGTGAAGACCGGGATCGACATGGCCATCCCACGAATCCGGTTGGGGAAAAGCTCCGAAATCAGTGTCCAAAACACCGGACCGATGCATGAAGAGAAGAACATGAGGTAAAGGATACACAGGACAAAGACGAAGAGGCCGGTGAAGGCATTGGCCCAGGTGAGTATCGCCAACAAGAGCAGGGTTACGGTCATGCCGATCGACCCCACGATGTAGAGCGGTTTCCGGCCGGTGCGGTCGACGGTGTAAACCGATACCAGCGTAAAGACGACGTTGACGATCCCCAGTCCAAAGGTGCTGAACAGGGCAGCGTCGATCTTCCAGCCCGCCGTCTGCAAGATGCGTGGAGCGTAGTCGATGATGGCGTTGATGCCCGAGATCTGGACGAGCACGGCCAGGACAAAGCCCACTAGCAGAGCCCTGCGGATGCCGGGGCGGTTCAGTTCCGCAAAACCGTTGAGAGCCTCGGCGTAACTTCCACGAATCTCTTCCAACTCGCGCTTCGCCAACTCCTCGCCGCCTATATCCCGGAGAACCTTGAACGCGGCCGTTTCCTTGCCGATCTTAAAGAGAAAACGCGGCGACTCCGGCACGAAAAAGAGCATGGTCAGGAATAACAGCGAAGGAAGAACGCCTGTGACGAACATCCAGCGCCAGTTATGCGGGGCGTCCCGCAACAGGTAGTTGATAAAGTACGAGATGACGATGCCAATAGTGATCGAGAGCTGGTAGAGTGACGTGAAACGGCCGCGTACATTGGCCGGCGCGATCTCAGCAATGTACATGGGGGAGAGCATCGAGATGGCTCCAACGGCCAAGCCGCCACAAAAGCGCG
>JBGPHY010000207.1:0-8784 GCA_041484625.1 Terriglobia bacterium
AAGAACACGTTGAAAACATTCATCTTGCTGGCGGGGCTGACCGCTTTGCTACTGGCCATCGGAGGTGCCATCGGGGGCCGCAACGGGCTGATGATTGCCCTGGTATTCGCCGGTCTCATGAATCTGGCCGGTTATTGGTTCAGCGATAAAATTGCCCTGGCTATGAGTGGTGCCCAGCCTGTTTCTGAGAGCGAAGCCCCGCAATTCTACCAAATCGTCAGAGAGTTGTGCCTGCGCGCTAATTTACCCATGCCAAGGCTCTATGTGATCCCGAATGACACGCCCAACGCCTTTGCTACGGGGAGGAACCCGGAACACTCGGCGATAGCAGTGACTTCCGGGATCGTCAATATCCTGAGCCGGGATGAGTTGGAAGGAGTGATTGCGCATGAACTGGCCCACGTTAAGAACCGGGACATTCTGATCAGCTCGGTGGCTGCTATGATTGCCGGCGCTATCAGCCAGTTGGCCCACATGGCCCAGTGGGCTATGATATTTGGGGGGATGAGCCGGGACCGCGACGAGGATAGCGGCGGAGGTCTGCTGGGCGGCCTGGCCATGATGATTGTCGGGCCAATCGCCGCCATGCTGATCCAGATGGCCATCTCCCGCAGCCGGGAATATCAGGCCGACGCCACGGGGGCCCTGCTCTGCGGCCGACCGCTTTCGCTGGCCAATGCGCTGCTAAAGCTGGAGAGTGCTAATCACCGCCTGCCGATGAAGGTGAATCCGGCTCAAGCCCAGATGTACATAGTGAATCCTTTGACAGCGGGCGGAATTGCCGGTTTGTTTAGCACGCATCCCCCGATGGCCGAAAGGGTGAAAAGACTACAGGAAATGGGGCGAGGAGGATTATGATCAGTCTTGGGGACCGGGCCTGTTGCCGCACGACCCGGTTCTCTCCGCCTTCAGTGGCGCGTAACTCCCAGTAGCCGATCGAGTTCCTTTTCGATGGAGTGGTAGTGCTCTAGCTCTTCCTCTGAAAACTTCTTAAATATGGCCTTCCCCTTGGTGTCGTTGAAACTCTCGGCATAGTTCCGAAAGAAGTTGTAAGACTCCTTCTCCATTGCCATCGCCAGCCTCAGGGCGGTTTCCTCGTCCAGATCCTCTTGGATGCGGGTTTTCAGGTCCTCGCGGGCTGGAAAGGCCTTCTTAAACGCCTCGTAGTCAAAATGCAGAAAGACGGGTGCCTGGTGGATACCTTGGTACCGGCTAACCAATTGTTCCCACTCCTCTTCCAACTCGCGCAGGTGTTTCCTTTCCTCCTCTGCGATTCTCAGAAAAGTAGATCGTCCAGAGGGCTGGGACACACTCTTGGTCATCTGGGTATAAAAGTCGACCCCGCTTTTCTCAGCCTCCATGGCGATTTTCAATGCATCACGCGCAAAGACCAGGTCGGCATCGTAGATTTCGGAAACCGCTGGGCGCTGATTCTGGCAGTCCTGGCAGACACCGAAGATTCGCAGTTGGTGACTCACGGATTGGAAGCCGTAGTGTGCTACAACTTTGTCCTGCAGGCTCTCTAACTCAGGACTCAGGAACTCGATGGTCCGGCTGCATTGCATGCAGACGATGTGGTGGTGATGAGGACGGTTGTAGAGAGGTTCGAAGCGCGTACGGCCATCCTGCAAATCGGTTTCCCGCGCCAGCCCACAATCCGTTAAGGCTTTTAGCGTCCGGAACACCGTGGTAAATCCAATCTTGCTGTTTTTCTTTCGAACTGACTGATAAAGCTCCTCAGTGCTGACATGACCGGTGGTGTGCAAAAAGCTCTCCACCACCAGGGCTCGCTGCCGGGTCATCTTCAAGCCGTTCTGCTTGAGATAAGTGGAAAAGCGCTGTAGTTGTTCAGTAATGTCGGACTCTGAGTTCATCTGAGACACTGTTCACATTTGGCTGAGAATCAACGGCCCTTCTTCAGTGATTGCCACGCTGTGCTCAAAATGGGCTGAACACTTCCCGTCCTTAGTGACCACCGTCCAGCCGTCCTTGAGGACAACCACCTTATCGGTGCCTTGATTGACCATGGGCTCGATGGCCAGGACCAGCCCTGGTTTTAACAGGATTCCCCTGCCGTTGGCCACGTAGTTGAGCACGGCAGGTTCTTCATGCAGGCTCTTGCCCACTCCATGTCCTGAGAATTCCTTAACCAGTGAGAACCCACGGGTCTCCGCATGGGTCTGTATAGCGGCGGAAATGTCGGAGAGATGATTCCCGGGGACCGCCTTCTCGATGCCCAGCATCAGACACTCCTGGGTGGTTTGGAGCAGAAACTGAAGGTCCTGGCCGATTTTCCCGATGGGAACTGTCAACGCCGCATCCCCGTAGAAGCCCTTGTAACAAATGCCGTAATCAATGCTGAGGATATCGCCTTCCTTCAAAGCCCGTTTGGATGGGATTCCATGAACCACTTCCTCATTGATTGACGTACAGAGTGTGGCGGGGAAGCCATGGTAGCCTTTGAATGCAGGCACGGCCTTTTGATTGTAGGTCATCTCTTCAGCCATCTTATCCAGCTCCAGGGTCGTCATCCCCGGCTGACAGTACGGCTTCAGAGTTGTGAGCACTTCCGCCACAATCTGGTTACATTCCTTCAGGATCTCGATTTCCAGACTGGATTTCAAATCGATCAACGGTCTGTCTCCCCACCATGAGACCCTTTTGCCAGCTGCTCCATGGCCTCCAGGTGTTCCTGATCGTGCGCCGCCCAGCGCTCAACCACCTGGAAGAGCGTAACTTCCGCGTTGTTCCAAAGGGCCTTTCGATGCCACTGGAAGCCGGTCATGTTGCGCAGGTAGGCCAAATTGGCTTCCCGGAGCAGCCTGAACTGGCGCAAAGCCAGGGCGGCGTCAGCAGCTTGATAGTGCCGAAGACGGGACAGTCTTTCTCCATCAATCTCCTGCAGCACTGGCAGATCCTCGGCCAGGATGACCCTCAGCCGCCGTCCGTAACCCTCCCGCTCAAGGTCCCGCAAATGAAGGAGATTTGCCTTGAGAGAGAAGGCCCCCTTGCTGGGTTGGTAACGCAATTGCTCTTCGCTCCGTCTCTCCAGCAGGGAACCCAGCTTGCCAGGGGTATTTTCGAGGATTTCAACGAACTTTCCAAATCGATCTTCCTGCATTGCCTTGCTCCACCTGAGATGCACTGAAGCATCCCGCAAAAGGGACGTTCTGTCAAGGGAGCAGGCAATTCACGCGCACCCTGAACCGGCAGGCCCCTGGCTGAACATCAGGCTAAAGAAAATTCCCGCAAGATCTGGACGATCTTCCGTCAAAGAATCGAGCGACGGACTTTCCTCGAGCGATTGTCCGCTGGGATCTGTGCTGGATGGGCAAGGAGGCTCGCTTCCACCGGTACAACCACCGCTCCAGTTGAACTTCATCCTGCGAGGAGAAACGCTATGTCCAGAAGCATCCCTTGGTTGATCTTAATGTCCTGCATTTGGCATTTCCCGGCGCTGGCCTGCACAGATAACGGCCTGCAAGTTGAGATCCTGGTTAACGGAACGCCACTCAAGGAATATCCGTATGGAGGGGTCCGTTACATCGAAGCCCTCAAAGGAAGAGAGTATATGATTCGCCTCACCAACCATCTGGACACCCGGGCGGCGGTCGCCCTTTCCGTAGACGGCCTAAACACCATTGATGCCCACCACACAACGGCCTACGGTGCCAGGAAATGGGTCTTGGAACCCTACCAGTCCATCGACATCTCCGGATGGCAGATCAGCGGGCGCCGCGCCCGCAGTTTCTACTTTACGGCAGAGGAAAACTCTTATGCCCAGAAACTCGGGCAGAGGTCCAATCTGGGAATCATAAGTGTTGTCCTCTTCAAGGAAAAAGCGCTCTTCAGAGAGGTCACCTCCGGTCCACCGGTCGAAACTTCCAAGTCAGAAATTGGATCCTCACCTCACGCACTACGGGATGCCGATTCGGCGGAAGCCTCGCCGAGCCCTTCTGCTTCCGAGGCACGAGCCGGCTCATCGGCCAAGCTTCCGGCGGTCAAAGAAACGTACGAGGAATATGCGGCAACCGGAATCGGCAGACAGTACAACCATGAGGTCTACCAGGTCTACATGGATCTGGAGCCGGTCCCGGCTGCAACGATCAACTTTCGCTATGAATTCAGGACCGAACTGGTCCGATTGGGTGTTCTTCCATACACCGCCGTAAGGAATACATTGGAACGGCGTCAGCAGGCTACGGGTTTTGATGATTTTGGTTTTTGCCCATCACCGCGCTAAGCCCAAGCAGAATGGGTTGACAACAATTGACCTTCCGATATAGTTTCACAGCTCCTGTCAATCTGTGTGAGGAGCCGTAATGAGGGGAACATGGTTGTTGCGGTCAATCTGAGAGAGGCACTCAACCGCCTGAAGAGAGCCCACCATAGCGCCAGCCGCCTGGTGTTGTACCGTGGAATTCGCAGGGATCCGGCAGTCCACGCACTGGCAGAGCTGCTGAAGGCTGTTCTGGCCGGCAAATCTCTCTCCAGCGATCAAGCGGACGGAATTGCCGGAGCTTATTCCACTTTTTTTACGGCATTGGCTGAAGCCGCCAGGAAGAATCCGCATCCGTCGGTCGGGAGTCCGTGGCAGAACCACCTCCTGGAGCTTGTCCTGAACGACGAAAACTCGTTTTCCCGCCTGGCAGAAGAGTACCCCTTGGAAGAGATCGGAGAATCTATTGCCCGGCAGGCTGGGTTGGATCTGCAACGATTACAGGATCTCCACGCGCTGGACGCAGCGGTATTGCTGGATTTGATCAGACAGGTTACCTCCGAGACCGACTGGGTTGGATGGGACCAGCTTCTCAACTTTCCCACAGGAGAAAGTTCTCAAGAAAATACTCGAATCCGTTTCAAGCGGCAGCTCCATGAATCTCAGGACTGGAGCTCCCAGTTGGCGGAACTGGCGACTTCCTACAGGGCTTTCGGGAGCGGAATTTTCGGGAGATTCCAGGCCTTTCATTGGGAACGGCCCGACCAGCGAGGGCATTTGAGGGGTATTCCCGAACCGGATCCGATCCGGCTTGAAGATCTCATCGGATGCGAAGACCAGAAGGGATGGCTGGTGCGTAACACCTCCTTTTTCCTGGATGGTTGCCCGGCCAACAACATTCTGGTCTACGGAGATCGAGGCACCGGCAAATCTTCCGCCATCAAGGGTCTGCTGCACCACTTTTCTGGCCGGAGTCTGCGAATCGTGGAAGTCTCCCGCGACGACCTCCAGGATCTTCCCCAGGCGATGAACCAACTGCGGAGCCGTAGCGGGCGTTTCATCGTCTTTATTGACGATCTTTCTTTTGAGGAAGGGGAGACTCAGTACAAGACTCTGAAAGCAGTGTTGGAAGGAAGCCTGGAAGCACGCCCCGGCAACGTGTTGATTTACGCAACCTCCAACCGGCGTCATTTGATCCGGGAATATTTTTCTGATCGCAATGCCCTCAGCGAAGAGGTGCGCCACCAGGACACACTGCAGGAGAAAGTGTCGCTGGCTGACCGGTTTGGCATCCAGTTGGTCTTCGTAGCGCCGGACCAGGATCATTACCTGGCTATCATTCGCTCAATGGCCGCCCGAAGGGGCTTGCATCTCCCCGACCAGGACCTGGTCCGCAGAGCACTGGAATGGGCACAACTGCACAACGTCCGCTCCGGCCGGACGGCCAGGCAATTCATTGACTTTCTGGCGGGGGAAGTCGGGAGAGGGGCTGGAAGCTAAGGGCTGGAAGATCCGAGAGAGAAAGCACTCTTGCTCTCCCCCCCCTTTCCTTTCCCTACATCTTTAACACTAGCTTCTTGGTCAGATAGTACTTGGTGACGTATTCGGCCACCATGCGGTCGGTGTTGTACTGCGGAATCAGCGTCTGCATCCCTCTCCGGATTTTCTCTATCCAGTAACGGGGAATTCCCTGCTCGTCCCGGTCAAAGAAAAGCGGAATCACCTCGTTGTTCAGAATGCCGAACAACGACTCGCAGTCAGCCGTGTCTTGATCCTCCGAACCCTCCATGACGCTGTCATTGCCAATAGCCCATCCATTGGTCCCATCGTAACCTTCCCGCCACCAACCATCCAGCACACTGAGGTTCAGCCCACCGTGCACACTGACTTTTTGTCCGCTCGTGCCACTGGCTTCTAAGGGGCGGCGTGGCGTGTTAAGCCAAAGGTCAGCTCCCGAAACCATGAAACGGGCGACGTTAATATCGTAGTTCTCGATGAATACTACTTTCCCGAAGAATTCATTCCGTTTGGTGAGTTCCACAATCCGCTGAATGAACTCCTTGCCGCGATCGTCACGAGGATGGGCTTTGCCGGCGAAGATCAACTGCACAGGCTGTTGAGGGTCCTTGAAGATAGCAGCCGCCTGTTCCAGGTTGCGGAAGAACAGTGTGGCCCGCTTGTATGTCGCGAAACGGCGGGCAAATCCAATGGTCAGAGCATCGGTGGAGAGAATTTTTTCAAAAACTCGAGCCCCATCGATGCCGCTGCGCTGGAACTGTTCACGCAGCCGTTTGCGAGCGAATTCTACCAATTCTCTCCGCAGATGATAACGCAAGGACCAAATCTCTTCGTCGGTGATCAAATCCTTGTCCGAGATAATCTTCCACAGGTCGGGATACATGAGACGCGCTTCCCAATCCTGTCCCAGGTGGGTCTTCCAGAAACGGCGGGTGGGGCGGGCCATCCAGCCCAGGACGTGGACGCCGTTGGTGATATGGCCGATCGGGGCCACCGGGTACTTTTTCTGAGCGAAGAGTTCCTTCCACATCTCGCGGCTGACTTCGCCGTGAAGCTCACTGACTGCGTTGGCGGCCCGGGACATCTTCAAGGCCAGGACCGTCAGGCAAAATGGTTCTTGGGGATCAGCCGGGTTCACCCGTCCATAGCTGAGAAACTGCTGGGTCTCCATCCCCAGCGAGGTACGGAAATGTCCCTGGACGTATTCCATGAGTTCCGGAGAAAACCGGTCGTGTCCGGCAGGAACCGGGGTGTGAGTGGTGAAGACGCAGTGATCACGCACCCAGTCCTCTGCCTGGCCGAGGGTCCTACCCTGGTTCAGTTGCTCCCGCAGCAGTTCCAGGGTAAGGAAAGCCGGATGGCCTTCGTTCATGTGACAGACGGCAGGGCTGATGTTTAAGGCCCTCAAGAGCCGGACGCCGCCAACTCCCATCACGATTTCCTGGCCGATCCGCGTGGTTGAGTCGCCGCCGTAAACCCGGCTGGTCAGTTCCCGGTAGTGCTCCTCGTTCCTGGAAAGTTCCGTGTCAAGCAGGTAAATGACCGTGGATCCCACGTTCAGGCGCCAGGCCTGGAAATACACCTGGCTTTGGGAAATCTCGACAGAGAGGATGAGGGGGTTCCCCGTGGCGTCGGCCACGGGTTCCAAGGGCAGTTCCGAACGATCCAACAGTGGATAGTTTTCTTCTTGCCAGCCGTGAGGGGCAATGATCTGCTGAAAATAACCTTGCCGATAGAACAGGCTGATACCGATAAACGGCACTCCCAGGTCGCTGGCTGACTTGGCGTGATCGCCTGCCAGCATCCCCAAGCCGCCTGAATAGATGGGGAGACTCTCATGCAGGGCGAATTCCGCGCTGAAGTAAGCCACAGGATTCTTCAGGAAGGGAGCAGCATGCGCCGAGCACCAGGTCCTGTCCCGGGTGAGGTACTCGCGAAACTGGACTAGGACATCGGTCACCCGGAGTGCAAAATCCTTTTCCATCAACCGGGCCTTTAATTCCTGATGGGATAGCGAATTGAGGACGGAGATGGCGTTATGGTTGGAGTTGGTCCAGGTCAACGGTGACAACTCTCCGAAGATCTCCTGGGCATCGGGGCTCCAGGTCCACCACAGGTTGCGGCTCAATTGCCGCATCTCCTGGGTCATTTTATCCAAGTCTCGCAACGCCTTCAGGTACTGGAATTTTTCTTCTGCACGCAAAGTCTCATCCCCCCAACAGCATGATCGCATGCTGAGATTCCAACGAATTGTCCATGATCTCGTCTCGTGCCTGAGCACTCGGCCGAGCTTCTCGCCTGCTCGGAAAGGCGGACAAGGCTGGTATGGACCGAGGGCCACTGGCCGCCGGGCTATAATAATGAGATAGTATGCAAAAAAAAAGGCCCCAGCGCCATTGAAGATTCACGGGTTGTGCTACAATTCTTAAGATTCCATTCTGTGATGGGTTTTCTCTCTGGAAAATCCATCAGCGGCTAGGACATGTCCATGAGCAAACAAAACGTCATGATAACCTGGATGGGTCACTCCACCTTCAAACTCGTCACGCCGGAGCAGAGAATCGTGGTAGTTGACCCTTGGGTGATGGGCAATCCCGCCTGTCCCGAAGCTTTGAAGCAGTTCGATCGGCTGGATGTATTGCTATTAACTCATGGCCATTTTGACCACATTGGGGATGCCGTTGACCTGGGCAAGAAATACTCTCCGGATATCGTCGGGATCTATGAACTATGTCATTGGGTGGAAAGCAAGGGAGTTTCGAAGACACACCCCATGAACAAAGGAGGCTCTCAAAGTCTGCACGGCCTCCGAGTCACCATGACCCACGCCGACCACAGTTGCGGGATTCTGGACGGGAACACCATTCTTTATGGTGGAGAGGCGGTGGGATACGTGATTGAATTCTCCACTGGATTAAGAATCTATCATGCGGGAGACACCAACCTGTTCGGCGACATGCGGCTGATCGGAGAACTCTACCGGCCGGAGGTGGCCCTGCTGCCGATCGGGGACCTGTTCACCATGAGTCCACGCGAAGCCGCTTACG
>JBGPHY010000208.1:0-8783 GCA_041484625.1 Terriglobia bacterium
GACCCGGCCAAAGCCGGCTATGTCATGAACAAGGTGGCCCGGTTGGTACTTGAAGGCAGGAAGATCGTGGATGGCATGGATCTGGGTGTCCCCGGTTACAACAAGATCAGGCTGGTCGGGAGGGTCATCTACGGCAATGCCTGGATCGATATCACCAAAGATAACATGAATCAGTACCCGTTCTAGGCTGACGAGAGGTCAATCATGAGCCAGGAATTCCTTCGACTCAACCATATCAGCAAGAGTTTCGAAGGCGTTCACGCGCTCAAGGACATCAACCTGACTATTGATCGGGGAAAAACCTATTGCCTTGTCGGAGAGAACGGTTCGGGCAAGTCCACGATGGTCAAGCTGATCGCCGGTATACACGCCCCCGATTCGGGAGAGATCATATTTGGCGACAGAGTCTACAGGCGCCTTCATCCCATAGAAGCGATCGGCGAGGGTGTTCAGGTCATTTACCAGGACTTTTCGCTGTTTCCCAATCTGACTGTGGCTGAGAATATCGCCATCAATTACCAGATCTCCCATCGGCGGTTCTGGGTCAAATGGCGGGAGGTCAACGAAATTGCCGCCGGTGCGCTCAAAAGAATCAAAGTCGAGCTGGATCTGGGTGTACAGGTGGCAAGCCTGCCGATAGCGGACCGCCAACTCATCGCTATCGCCAGGGCACTCCTCCAGGACGCCCGGTTAATCATCATGGACGAGCCGACCACCGCACTGACTCAAAAAGAGGTTAAGTCGCTCTTTGAGGTGATTAATTCCCTCAAGAACGACGGCATCTCGATCCTGTTTGTCAGTCACAAACTGGATGAAGTGCTGGAAATTGCCGACAGCACTATTATTCTCCGTAGCGGAGAAAAGGTGGTCGACCGCGAAGCCGCCGGCCTGGATCGCACGAGCATAGTGCAGTTCATGACCGGGCGGAATCTCAAACCGGAAGCGAGCGGATTCCACACCGTGCCGGCAACCGCTCCGGTCCTGCTGAAAGTTGAACGCCTCTCTTGCGCAGGACACTTCGCCGACATCTCATTCGAGCTACGGGCCGGGGAGGTACTGGGAATTACCGGCTTGCTGGGCTCGGGACGGACGGGGCTGGCGCTCTCCCTATTCGGAATGCTGCCGGCAGATTCCGGGATGGTGACGATAGAGAGCAGACCGGCTCAGCTCAACAGCATCCAGGATGCGCTCGACAACGGAATCGCCTATGTACCGGAGGATCGGTTGAACGAAGGCCTATTTCTCACCCAGCCCATCGGGAAGAATATCGTGGCTCGAATCATCGACCGCTTGTTGGGCAAGGCTGGTCTGCTGGACGATAAGTCTGTCCGAAGTACGATCACCGAATGGGTGGCCCGACTCAGAATCCACACTCCTTCCACCGATCTACCGGCCAGCAGCCTTTCCGGGGGCAACCAGCAGCGCGTCGTGCTGGCCAAGTGGCTGGCCAGCGACCCCAGAATCCTCATCATGAACGGGCCAACCGTGGGCATCGACGTCGCCTCGAAAATAGAGATCCATGAAATCATTCGCGATTTGGCGGGGGGCGGCATGGGCATGCTGGTCATATCTGACGACATCCCCGAGCTCATGCAGGTGTGCCACCGGATCCTCCTGATGAGAAAGGGTCGAATTGCTGAAGAGTTTGAGCGGCAGCAGGTCAGCGAAACCGAACTGAACACGATGCTGGTTTCGGCATGAGCCGCCCGCGGTCGTCTCATTGTGCAGGGTCCATTTGGATGCTCAGAAAGATTACGCAAACCCACGAGTTTGTTATCGCTGTAACCATCGTCATCCTCTCGATTGCGGTGGGCCTGGTCAACCCGGCCTATTTTTCGGTGGCCAACTTGTTCGATATGCTACGCAATGCCACCATCCACGGCATCCTGGCCATGGGGGTGCTAGTGGTGCTGATTTCGGGCGGGGTAGACGTTTCCTTCCCGGCCATCGCGGCGGCTTCCGCCTATCTTTCGGTCAAGATCTTGATGGCGAGCCACATTCAAGCGCCGGTATGGGCGTTTTATCTGGTGGCGCTGCCTTTTGGTGTCTTGTTGGGGACACTGAATGCCACTTTCATCTCCAGGTTCAGGCTGCCCGCGCTCATCGTCACGCTGGGAACAGCCAGCATGACCTATGGCTTTGTGCTCTTTTTTGTAGGGAATTTGGTCCTCTATAATTTGCCTTCCGGGATGGTGTCATACCAGATGATGAGTCTGATGACAGTCAGTGACCCCAAGGTCGGCTTCTCGAGCCTGCATCCTTCAATCCTGCTGATGATAGCAGCCGGCCTGGTGGTTTGGATTCTGTTGAAATACACCCTGATCGGCAGGGGCATCTACGCCCTGGGAGGCAGCCGTGAGGCCGCCGAACGCTCCGGTTTCAACATCCGGCTCATCGAGTACGTTATTTACAGTCTGGCAGGCGTTCTGGCATCAATTGCAGGGGTCACACAAGTAGCGTTGTACCGCAACGCCAACCCGGCCGCACTCATGGGTACCGAGTTGGAAGTGATTGCCGCGGTAGTGCTGGGCGGCGCAGCGATTACCGGCGGCCGGGGCACCGTGGTTGGCGCCGGGCTGGGCCTCTACCTGATCACCATCATGAAGAGCAGCCTGGTCCTGGTGGGTATTCCCTCCGAGTGGCAAAAGGTGGTCATCGGCATTGCACTCATCGTTGGTGCTTCTGTTCCTGCCATTCACAGCAGCCGGCTGAACCGGCAAAGGGCTTCGACCACGGTTGAATGAGCAGGCCGGGCAACGGCCACCCTGGTGGAGAATCCGCGTTCATGAACGGAGTCACAACTCAACACAACAAGAATGGATCCATGAAACGCAGTTCGGACAGGATCGGCTGGCTGGCATTCGACATGCACACGCTTTTCCTGTTGGTGCTCGTGGTGTTCATCTTCGTGCTGATGAGCGTGGCCATGCCGACGCAGTTTCCCACCACCATCAACCTCGAATCGATGGCCTTTCAGATGTCGGAAGTGGGAATTTTGACAGTGGCGATGGCGCTATCGATGCTCATCGGCGGGATTGACCTATCCGTCACTGCTACGGCGAACTTGTCGGCCATTACGGCAGGACTCATCATGGTCAATCTGGTCCAGCCCGGCCTCTCAGCCGCGCAGCTCTTGCTGGTCGTGGTGTTGGCACTGCTGGCGGCGATTGCGGTGGGAGTGGCGTGCGGCCTCTCGAACGGCGTACTCATTGGTTTCGTAGGTGTCCCTGCCATTCTGGCTACGCTGGGCACGTTAACGCTGTTCACCGGCCTGGCCTATGGCGTCACTGGGGGCCCGGCGTTGCACGGTGTCCCCCCTCAGGTTCTATTCCTGGGCATCGGCAAGTTCATTGGTATCCCCCTGCCCTTGCTCATCTTCTTGGCGGTCCTCGCCGCCATTTCTTTGACCCTCAACCATACGGCTTACGGGTTCAAGGTGTACCTGCTCGGTTCGAACCCCACCGCCGCGCGGTTCTCCGGAATCGACAATCCGCGGATCACCCTTCAGACACATATGATCGGAGGTCTGCTTTCCGCCATTGCCGGTATCGTGACGCTGGCGCGCACCAACTCGGCCAATGCGGATTACGGCAGTTCCTATATCCTGATGACCATCCTGATCGCCGTGCTAGGTGGGGTGGCAGTCTCCGGCGGCTATGGGCGGGTGGCGGGCTTGACGTTGGCGCTGATGGTGCTGCAAATGCTCTCCACGGGATTCAACATGCTTCTGCTCCGCTTCAGCGGCAGCAACTTCTTCCGTGATTTTGCCTGGGGCTTTTTGCTGTTATTCGTGATGGTATTCACCCGTTTCCTCAAGCAGTCGGGAACCCGAGCCCTATGGAAACAGATCTTGTCCGGGAAATAGGAGGAGCCCTCAGTCCCGGGCTGTGGCGCAGCCCTCATCTCTAGAGACCAAGGAGTCAGACACAATGAGTTGGCTGAACCAATTGTTTGGAGTGGACAAGCCGATCATCGCCATGTGCCACCTGCTTGCCCTGCCGGGCGACCCTGGGTACGACGCCGAAAAAGGGCTGGATTGGGTGATTGAGTGTGCGCGTCGGGACCTCGAGGCCCTGCAGGACGGCGGAGTGGATGCCGTGATGTTTTCCAACGAGGCGAGCCTGCCCTACCTGACTCGAGTGGAGCCGATCACTTATGTGACTATGGCGAGGGTGATTGGCGAACTGCGCAACAGGATCAAGATCCCCTACGGTGTTAATGTGCTGTGGGATCCGAAAGCCTCCATCGACCTGGCGATGGCCACCGGAGCCCAGTTCGTCCGCGAGATCTTTACAGGAATCTATGCCAGCGATTTTGGCCTCTGGAATACAAATTGCGGCGAGGTGGTGCGTCACCAGCATTCCATCCATGCTGAGCACGTCAAGCTATTGTTTAATATTGTGCCGGAGGCAGCTATTTACTTGGGACAGCGCGATGTTGCTGACATCGCCCGCTCCACGGTCTTTAACCACCGACCCGATGCGTTGTGCGTCTCTGGGCTGACGGCCGGCGTGGCATCCTCCACCGACACGCTCCGCCGGGTCAAGGAGGCCGTTCCCAATACTCCAGTTCTGGCCAACACGGGTGTGCGCCCGGAGAACATCCGCCAGCAATTGGAAGTTGCTGACGGAGCGGTGACGGGCACTGCCTTTAAACGCGATGGCTACATCTGGAACGAAGTGGATGTCCGACGCGTTCGCGAGTTCATGGAAATTGCGCGGAAATGCCGTTGAAAGGAGTCGAAACGTGTGTTCCACCGACAAGCGCTGGGCTCAGTTGGGAGAACTGCTCGTCAACTACTCCGCAGAGGTGAGACCGGGTGAGCGGGTGATGATCGCCATGACAGAATTGGGGTCTTTCCCGCTCGTTCACGCCGTTCATGTAGCGGCCATCAAGGCCGGAGCTTTTCCGCAGGTGCAGTTTCTGTCTGAGACGCTGCGCCATTCCGTGCTCAAGTACGGCAACGAGGAACAGCTTCGCTGGGTGCCCGAAATTGAGGCCTATGGGATGGAATGGGCTGATGTCTATCTGGGTCTCCGCGGAGCGCACAATCTGTATGAACACTGGGATATTTCAGCCGGCCGGCTTTCGAGGAACCAGGCAGCCCTGGGGAAGATTTCGTCCCTGCGCTGGGAAAAGACGCGCTGGTGCCTGGTTCGCGTGCCCACTGCCGCCTTGGCCCAGCAGGCGGGAACTGACCTGGAGACCCTCACCGACATGTTCTTCAACGCCTGTCTGATCGACTGGAAAGCTGAGAGCACCAAGTGGCGCCGATGGGCGGATAGGCTGAACGGGGCGGGACAGGTCCATATTATCGGCCCGGAGACCGATCTGCGTTTCTCAGTCGAGGGGCGCAAGTGGATGGTGGCAGATGGCAAGATCAATATGCCTGATGGCGAAATTGCCACCTCCCCGGTGACCGAGACCCTCGACGGGCAGATCTATTTCGAATATCCAGGCGTTCTCGGAGGACGTCTGGTGCAGGATATCCGCCTGCGCTGGAAGCGAGGCAGTCTGGTGGAGGCCCGCTCCTCCACTCATCAGGATTTCCTGGAGACCATCGTCAACACCGACGCCGGCGCCAGCCTGGTCGGCGAATTTGGCATGGGTACCAACCCGGCGTTGACTCTCTTCTGCAAGGACATCCTGATCGATGAAAAGATTGGCGGCACCATTCACATTGCTCTGGGTCGCGCCTACCCCGAGAGTGGCGGAACGAACCAGTCCGCCATCCACTGGGATATTATCAAGGATATCCGCAGGGGCGGAACCGTCTACGTCGACGGCCAACCGGTACTGCAAAACGGTGTTTTCCTTATTTAGGAGAGTCTGAATCAACGCGGGCGCAAAGAGATCAATCGCCATGGCCATGCGATACCTAATCGGGCTCGATGTCGGAACTTATTCTTCCAAGGGTGTACTAGTCCGGGAAACAGGTCAGATCGAGGCCTGCAGGACTGTAGAACACTCCCTCGAGATGCCCCGGCCAGGCTGGGCCGAGCATGATGCCGAATCCACCTGGTGGAACGATTTCCTTTCAATTACCCGCAGCCTTTTGGAATCCAGCGGCGTTTCTGCACAGCAGGTTGCCGGGATCGGTTTCAGCGCCATTTCTCCCGCGGTTCTCCCCATTGACCAGGAGGGTCGGCCTTTGCGCAAGGCGATCCTCTACGGCATCGATACTCGCGCGACAGAGGAGATCATAGAACTCCAAAATATCATTGATGGAAATCCGGAGCTCCGCCGGACCGGCGTGCGGCTCTCTTCCCAGTCGGCATCGCCCAAGGTGCTCTGGATCCGGCGCCACGAGCCCGAGGTATGGGAAAGAACACACCGGGTGGTCAATGGCAGTGGTTTCCTGCTCTACCGCCTGACAGGCGAGGCAACCATGGATGTGTACGATGCCGCTTCTTTTGCTCCTTTTGTCGACTTTGAACGTTGCTGTTGGACGGACGAAGCCGCCACGCATGTGGCTCCACCGGAAATGTTGCCGCGCCTCACCTGGACCTGCGAGATAGCCGGAAGAATCACGGGTGAGGGCGCGCGCAGAGGCGGGTTGGCCGAGGGCACTCCCATCATCACCGGCACGGCCGATGCAGCTGCCGAAGCTATTAGCGCGGGGGTGGCCAACATCGGAGATATGATGGTGATGTACGGCAGCAGCATCTTCTTCATTCTGCGCACTTCGTGCCTCTATTCCAGTCCCTCCTTCTGGAGTGCCCCGTTTCTGGAAAAGGGTACCTATGTGCTCACCGGTGGAATGTCCACCTCCGGCAGTCTGACCAAATGGTTTCGCGATCAGTTCGCCCCGCTGGAAGTGCAGGCTGAAAAGGCCGGCGGGAAGAACGCCTATAGCGCATTGGCGGACCTGGCTGCCACTTCGCGGATCGGCGCCAACGACTTGGTGATGCTGCCCTATTTTGCCGGGGAACGTACACCCATCCTCGACCCTAATGCCAAGGGCTTGCTTTTCGGGCTCGGGCTCAACCACACCCGTGCCGATGTGTACCGCGCCGTGCTGGAGTCGGTGGGTTATGGCATTCGCCATAACATCGATCGGATGAAAGAGGAAGGAGCCGAACCCCGGCGCATCCTGGCCGCGGGAGGCGGCACCTGGAATTCCCTTTGGATGCAAATCGTCAGCGATATCGTCGGAATCGAGCAGTACCTTCCCCAGCAGCGGATAGGCGCCAGCTACGGCGATGCCTTCCTGGCAGGCGTGGGCGTGGGGTTATTCACGGGAACTGCTCAAGCCGCCGAGTGGGTAAAGATCGAACAGGTGGTCCAACCCCAACCCAGGGCCCGCCAGCAATACGAAGAGTATTACCGCATTTACCGCGACCTGTATACGAACACTGCCCCCCTCATGAGCCGACTGAGTTCAGCCTCGCTTCGCGCGAAGAATGCTAAAGATTGACAAACAGCTTGACCCGAAGTTAGCCTTCAATTGGGTCTTCTCACCTTACGCCAACTTCGGTCATCAATCGGTGGGGGGGTAGCTGGAGAAGACATGGAATGACGTTGGCCCTCCAGGAATCTCTCGCCAAGGCGCAACGGACGCCAAGAATGGATGAGAATCAGATAGGTCGGATTGTAGTAGACACCGCCATCGCGCTGCATCGAGGTCTCGGACCGGGCCTTTTAGAGACCGTTTACGAAGTTGTTCTGGCTCGGGAACTGCGAGAACGCGGGCTGGCTGTCGAGCGGCAGGTTCCTATCTCGATCGAATACCAGGGATCCAAGTTCGATGAGGGATTCCGAGCCGATATCCTCGTCGAGGGGAAGGTGATCCTGGAGTTGAAGTCGGTCGAGGCAGTCAACAATGCGCACAAGAAGCAACTGCTCACCTACCTGAAGCTCACAGGCATGAGACTGGGCTATTTGCTGAATTTCGGAGAAGCCCTCATGAAGGACGGCATCACGAGAATCGTCAATGGGCTCCCGGAGAGCCCATAAGCTGAGTGCGTTCTTGGCGTCTTGGCGAGAGCTGCCTTCATTTTCTGCGCCCAAAGGAGTTATTGAGCATGAGTGCTTTTCAACGATCGTTCACTGCGTCCCTCTTGATTGGATGCCTTTTGTCAGCCTCCAGGTGTAGCGGTTCGCCCCCTTCTACCGATGCCGGGAAAAAGGCCGCATTGCAGGGTTCAAAAGTATTTAGTGATTACCACGGGCAAAAACCCGGCATCTCTCACAGGATCACCCCTGCCGATTTGCCGCAGCCCTACATTACCCGTTCGGTGGACAACGGACCGAAACTCATCCGAAGGCCAGCGGGAGCATGGCCCCAGGCGCCGACCGGATTCAAAGTTGAGCAATATGCAACGGACCTCGACAACCCCAGGCTGATCCGTACCGCGCCCAATGGAGACGTCTTTCTGGCGGAGAGCCAACCCGGGCGTATCAAAGTCTTACGAGGCATTGCCAAGAATGGCCAGGCTGAAAAGATCGAAGTGTTTGAATCCGACCTCAATCTTCCTTTCGGCATTGCCTTCTATCCCCCAGGCCCCAATCCGAAATACCTTTATGTATGCAATACGGATTCGGTCGTCCGTTTCCCTTATGAAAACGGCGATTTAAGGGCGCGTCGCCTCAAGGAAATCGTCGTGCCCGACCTGCCGGGAGGAGGGCGTCTTCGTGGCGGCGGGCATTGGACGCGAGATATCGCCTTTTCGTCAGATGGCAAGAAAATGTTCGTGTCAGTCGGATCTCTCAGCAATGTCGATGACCCGGACGATCATCCGAAGGAGTTCCATCGGGCCAATATCCTGGAGGCCAATCCTGAC
>JBGPHY010000209.1:0-8766 GCA_041484625.1 Terriglobia bacterium
AGCCTACCAGCGCCACGACCTCCCCACGCCGGATGGTCAGGTTGACATCCTGGAGCACCGGCAGCCGCGTGTCGTTGTAATTAAAACTGACATTGCGGAATTCGACCTCCCGATCGAACTGAGTAATCCTCACCGCTCGGGGTTTTTCCACAATTTCGGTCTGTTCTTCCATCAGTTCAAAAACCTTGCTGGTGGCTCCCCTCGCCTGTTGGAAGGAGTTGTAGATCCCGCTCATCCGGCGCACCGGCTCATAGAGCTGGATCAATCCGCCCATGAAGACCACGAACTTTCCGGTGGTCATCTGGCCGGAAAGAATCCGCTGTTGAGAGTAATAAAGCATCAGGGAGATGGTTATGGCAGCGATCAGGTCCATGTAGGGTGAAGCCACAGAGTGAACGCGGATCCAGTTCAGGTTGATCTTGGCCAGCCGTTTGGTGGCCTGCTTGAACTTGCTGCGTTCAAACTCCTCCATCCCGAAGGCCTTGACAATCCGATGCCCGGTGATAGTTTCCTGCAAGATCTCAGAGATCTCCCCCAGTTTATCCTGGCTGGAACGGCTGGTTCGTCGGATCAACTTCCCGAAATATTTGGAGGGTAGCACGATGATCGGAACGATCAGGATCGATCCCAGGGCAAGCCTCCAATCGGCGTAGAAAATAATCGACAGGAATACCAGTAGATTGAGCCCTTGTTTCAAGGCGTCAGCCAGATTAGTGGAGCTGGCAAACTGGATCCTCTCCACGTCATTGGTGACCCGGGAAATCAGCCGCCCTGTCGAATGGGAATAGAAAAAGCTGGAGGACTGGTTCAAGATCTTGGAATAGAGCCGATTTCTTAAGGTCATCACCACCGACTGGCCCATGAAATTCAGGAGATAAGTGGATAGGTACTCGCAGATGCCCTTAAGAAAGGCAGTGGCCACAATCAGGCAGCCCACAATCTGCCAGGTCTCCTTGGCCGAGAAAAAATTCAACTGGTCCAAGTAAATATGCCGCCCGGTGAGGGGAAAGGTGAAAATCTCGATTCTTGCCGACCCGGCGCCCGCCCGAAAAAAGACATTGGCCAGAATCTCATCAAAAATGGGACGAAGCAGGAGGATACGCAGACCTTCGAAGCACGCAGCGACCCCCATCAGGAGAAAGGCCAAAATGAGGATGGGCAGGTAGGGCTTAACGTAGTCGAGGATTCGCCACGATCTGTGCATTCCATATGTCTCGGCAGGTTAGCTAAGGCCTGCGCTGCATCCCGGAACGGTAGCCTTTTTGGCCATAAATGTCAAGATTTGAATGTTTTTCTTGACAAAGACCTGCCCTTCAAGTAGGGTAGAAACTTTGCGGTTTGCGGAGTTTTTATCTCTTTAGAGGTTGGGAATGGCAACCTATTTCCCCAAAGCAAAAGACATTACACGCAAGTGGTATGTGGTGGACGCTCAGGAGCGGGTACTGGGAAGGCTGGCAACTCAGGTCGCCAACTTGTTGTCTGGCAAACTAAAGCCAAACTGGGTTCCTTATATGGATATGGGCGATCACGTGATTGTGATTAATGCCTCTAAAATCAGGCTGACGGGCAGGAAAACCGAGCAGAAGTTGTACCGTCATCATACCGGCTACCCAGGCGGACTCAAATCTACTCTCGCCAGGGACTTGAAAAACAAACGGCCGGACCGCATGGTCGAGGAGGCCATCAAGGGGATGTTGCCCAAGAACAAGCTGGGGCGGGCCATGGGGAGAAAGCTGAATGTCTATTCGGGTGTGGACCACCCCCATAAGGCACAAAAACCGGAGGCGGTTGCTGCGGTTCTATAACTTGAAATGGAGGAAGGCGGATTGACTGCAACAGTTCAGTATTACGGGACAGGTCGGCGGAAGTCTTCAACCGCACGAGTGTTTCTGAGGCCTGGGGCAGGGGCTTTCGTCGTCAATGATCGGGAGTTGGATGGTTACTTCAAGAACGAAACCCATCGCATGATCATTCGTGAGCCCTTCGTGGTAACCGAGACGTCCGGCAAGTTTGATATCTTCGTGAGAGTTCTGGGCGGAGGAACAGCCGGACAGGCTGGCGCGGTGCGTTTGGGGATTACCAGGGCCTTGATTGAATATGATCTGGAACTCCGGAAGAAGCTGAAGAAAAGTGGCTTTTTAACTCGAGACCCCCGGGGCAAGGAACGGAAGAAGTATGGCCAAAAAGGCGCCCGGAAGCGGTTCCAGTTCTCCAAACGGTAAAGTTTGACCCGGCTCAAAATTCGAGGCTTCAATTTCATTGTGTGTTTTGCGGGAGGTTTATTTGGCGGCTGTTTCGATGAAAGAACTGCTGGAGGCTGGTGTTCACTTTGGACACCAGACAAGGCGTTGGAATCCGAAAATGAAGGAGTACATTTTCGGGGAGCGCAACGGGATTTATATCATCGATCTGCAGAAAACCCTTCGGATGTTCAAGGAGGCCACTCGGTATATTGCCGAAGTCGTCAGCCAGGGGGGGACAGTTTTGTTTGTAGGAACCAAGAGGCAGGCCCAGGAGGCCATTGCCGAAGAGGCTCGTCGTTGCGGGATGTACTATGTCAACCAGCGCTGGCTAGGCGGTTTGTTGACGAATTTCGTGACTATTCAGAAGTCGATTGCTCGCCTCAAAGAACTGGAAGAGATGTCGGCGGATGGTCGATACAACCTCTTCACCAAGAAAGAGGTGGCGGGCTTGGAGCGTGAGAGGAAGGGTCTCGAAAAAAACCTGGCCGGGATCCGGGACATGAAGAAACTCCCGCAGGCCTTGTTTGTGATTGACTCCAAGAAAGAGGAAATTGCGGTCAAGGAAGCCAATCGGTTGGGCATCCCGGTGGTCGCGATCGTTGACACGAACTGTGACCCCGACGACATCGATTGCGTCATCCCCGGTAATGATGACGCCTTGCGAGCCATTAAACTCTTTGTTTCCAAGATCGCGGATGCGGTGGTCGAGGGCTCTGCAGCTCTAAAGGATAAGATTGAGGCCGATGTGCCAAAAGACGAGACTAGTACGGCAGGATACACCTCTGCGGCGGCCCAGCCAGGCACCGGGGGGGGCGCAGCCGCCCCGGGTTTGCAGGCGCATGAAGGACGAAACTTAGGAGCCGCCGGACAGCCCGCTGATTTGCAGTCTTCCGCTGTCGATGTCGTGAGCTAGTGAGTCCTCATGCTTCAACCAGCCTGGATGAGATCGGTCCCACTGAATCTTTCCTGAAAGACTCGCTCGGAAATCCAGCAATCACCCCATCAGGCTGAAACCCAACAGCCTTCCGCAGAGGCGGGGGGCTGATGAGATGGGGGTGCACTGCCTGCGGGACCTGGGTGGTTTCCGGGCAACAAGTTACCCTTGCGCAAAGGAGCTCTGGAAATAAGGAATGGCTATCACAGCACAGCAGGTCAAGGAACTGCGGGAGAAAACCAATGCCGGAATGATGGAATGCAAGGCAGCCTTGCAGGAAGCCGATGGCGACTTTGAGAAAGCGGTGTTGGTCCTCCGCAAGAAAGGACTGGTCGCGGCCGCCAGGCGTGCCGACAGGATTGCCGCCGAGGGGGTCGTAGTGGCTTACATTCATCCTGGCAGCAAGATCGGAGTTCTGGTTGAACTGAGCTGCGAAACGGATTTTGTGGCGCGGGGTGCTGAGTTTCAGGAATTGGCCAAAGATGTGGCCATGCACATTGCAGCAATGGATCCCAAGTACATTCGTCAGGAAGATGTCCCAAAAAAAGTCCTCGATCAGGAGAAAGAGATTTACCGTGAGAAAGCCCTGAAATCCGGCAAACCCGCCAACGTGGTTGAGAAAATTGTGGAAGGGCAATTGACCAAGTACTATTCCGAAGTCTGCCTCTACGATCAATTCTTTGTCAAGAACGACAAACTTACCGTAGGGCAATTGGTTTCCGAGATGGCTTTGTCCACCAAAGAAAAAGTGCTGGTCAGGCGATTTTCCCGGTTCAAGGTGGGTGAGGGCCTGGAAAAGAAGAGCGGAGATTTTGCAGCCGATGTGGCGGCTCAGTTGAGTGGGCCTTCTGCGCCATGAGTACTGCTAAGCCAAAGCCGGCCTATAAGCGCGTCCTGTTGAAGCTGAGCGGCGAGGCCCTGATGGGTAAACAGGGTTTCGGCGTGGATCCCCAGGTTGTCAAGTCGATTGCTGAAGAAATCAAAGAAGTGCACGGCTTGGGCGTGGAAACGGCCATCGTGATCGGCGGCGGAAATATCTTCCGCGGGGTAGCCGCTTCCGCCCAGGGCTTGGAGCGGGTGACGGGGGATTTGATGGGCATGCTGGCCACCGTGATCAATGCCATTGCCTTGCAGGATGCCCTGGAAAAGATCAGCGTTTTCACCCGGGTGGTTTCTGCCATTGAAATGAGAGAAGTGGCTGAGCCGTTCATCCGCCGGCGGGCCATCCGCCACCTGGAGAAACGGCGGGTGGTGATTTTTGCGGCTGGAACGGGTAATCCTTATTTCTCCACGGACACGGCGGCAGCTCTGCGGGCCATGGAGATCAAGGCCGAGGTGATCCTGAAGGCCACCAAGGTGGACGGCATCTTCGACGCGGACCCGGTCAAGGTCAAGACCGCCGCCATGTTCACGGAGATCAAATATCTGGACGTGATTCGAAAAGGCCTGAAAGTCATGGACAGTACGGCCATCTCGCTCTGCATGGACAATAAGCTGCCCATCATCGTGTTTAACTTGCTTCAGTCGGGGAACATCAAGAAAGTGATTCTGGGAGAAAAAATCGGCACTGTCGTAAAGGTGTAACCCCTATGACCAAAGACGTTCTTAACAACTGCAAAACTCGGATGGAGAAAGTAGTCGAGGATCTGCGCCGGGAGTTAGCCGGGGTCAGGTCGGGAAGGGCCGCGATTTCTCTGCTGGACCACATCACCGTGGACTACTATGGGACCCCTACGGCGCTGAACCAGGTGGCCACTCTGGCCGTCCCTGAGACCAGTTTGATCACAGCCCAGCCCTGGGATGCCTCCCTGCTGGTGGCAATTGACAAGGCCATTCGTTCGTCTGACCTGGGGCTTAATCCGGCAAACGACGGGAAGATCATCCGAATTCCCATCCCCCCCCTGACGGAGGAGCGGCGCAAGCAGTTGGCCAAGCACGTGGGGAAGGTGCTGGAGGATCACCGGACAGTGATACGAAACGTCCGTCGCGATGAGAATGAAGTGCTCAAGAAAATGCTGAAAGACAAGATAATTTCCGAGGATGACGAGAGGAAAGGCCTGGATGAGGTCCAGCGGGTCACCGACCAGTTTGTGGTCAAGGTGGAGGAACTGGCGAAGAAGAAGGAAGAGGAAATCCTCAAGGTCTAACCGCCGGGTTATCGCCCTCTTCGCTGACTCGGATTTTTGTTTGACTTTAATGATCGTTTTTTGCTAGATTCTTGGGGTTTGTCGCTTGTGCACGACAGATGGTTCTCGGCCTGTGGATGATGGTGTTCAAGAGATTGAGGAGATTGAGTCTTGCCTACGTTTAATCAGTTGGTCAGGTTGGGTCGGAGTAAGCCGAAGTACAAGACCAGTAGTCCCGCGCTACAAGGCTGTCCGCAAAAACGGGGGGTATGTGTGCGCGTATATACCTCCACGCCCAAGAAACCGAATTCAGCTTTACGGAAGGTCGCTCGGGTTCGGCTAACCAATAGCATTGAAGTGACCACCTACATTCCGGGTATCGGTCACAACTTGCAGGAACACTCTATCGTACTTATCCGAGGGGGTCGCGTTAAGGACCTTCCCGGCGTACGGTACCATGTTGTCCGCGGAACTTTGGACTCGGTTGGAGTTCAGAATCGGAAGCAGAGCCGATCCAAGTACGGGGCGAAACGTCCCAAGTAGTCATTCTCCAGGCACGAATCACAAATTCGCTGTTGAGCCGGCGAACCGAGGTTTCGTCTGCTTGCTGAGGAGTTCGAATTATGCCCAGAAAAGGAAGTGTCCCACGGCGTGAAGTGCTTCCGGACCCCATCTACAGTAGCCAGCTGATTTCGAAGTTCCTGAACTGCATGATGTGGGATGGAAAGAAGAGCACTGCCGAGCAGATCTTCTATAGCGCCATGAAAATCCTTGAACAGAAAACCGGCGATGACCCCTTGAAAGTCTTCAAGAAGGCGGTTGAAAACGTGAAACCGGTTCTGGAAGTCAAGACGCGGCGGGTCGGCGGCGCGAACTATCAAATTCCAGTGGAGGTGAATCCCAACCGTCGGACTTCACTCAGCCTCCGCTGGCTCATCACCTATACACGGGCACGCAAAGAGAAGTCGATGGAAGAGAGGCTGGCCGCCGAACTGCTGGATGCAGCCAACAATCGTGGATCGGCGATCAAGAAGCGTGAGGATGTGCATAAGATGGCGGAAGCCAACAAGGCCTTCGCCCATTATCGCTGGTAGGTATCGACCGTTCCTGCCGGGAGTCGGTGGGAATCGGCATGTTGGCTCTCACCACAGCTCGAAGCGAGGGTTGCCGCAGGCGGGTTGAGGGATCAGGTTCGCGTTCTTAAAATTATGCCCAGGCAGGTCCCACTCAGAAATATGCGTAACATCGGCATCATGGCCCACATCGATGCCGGAAAGACTACCACGACCGAGCGGGTTCTCTACTATACGGGAATTACGCACAAGCTGGGCGAGGTTCACGATGGGACAGCCACCATGGATTGGATGGAGCAAGAACAGGAACGGGGCATCACAATCACTTCGGCTGCCACCACCTGTTTCTGGAACGATGTGCGGATCAACATCATCGACACTCCCGGACATGTGGACTTCACCGCTGAAGTGGAGCGCAGTCTGCGGGTGCTGGACGGAGCCATCTGCCTCCTGGGCTCAGTGGAAGGAGTCGAGCCGCAGACCGAAACGGTTTGGCGCCAGGGCGACAAGTACGAGGTTCCGCGCATTGTATTCGTCAACAAGATGGACCGTGTGGGGGCTGACTATCATCGCTGCATTGAAATGATCAAGACCCGCCTCAAGGCCAAGCCGGTGGCCATTCAGCTCCCCCTGGGTCGGGAGGATTCATTCGTGGGAATCATCGATCTCATGACGATGAAAGCCGAAGTGTACAGGGATGAGACCCTGGGAGCGGCCTATGAAGTCATCGAGATTCCAGCGGAGTACGCCGAAGAAGCCAGGACGTTCCGTGAGAAGATGGTGGAACTAATCTGCGAGAACGACGAGACACTGCTCGATTCCTATCTGGCGGGAACAGAAATCCAGGTGGAGAAGCTGAAGACGAGCTTGAGGAAATCTACGCTGAGTCTGGCCCTTACCCCCGTGTTGTGCGGTGCGGCGTTCAAGAACAAGGGAATTCAGCCCCTGCTGGATGCAGTGGTTGATTATCTGCCTTCCCCTGTCGATTTGCCTCCGGTCGTGGGCATCGACCAGGACGGCAAGGAGGAAGTGCAGCGCAGGGCTGACGACGACGAACCCTTTTCCGGGCTGGTCTTCAAGATCATGACAGATCCTTTTGTGGGGCAACTGGCTTTCTTCCGAGTCTACTCAGGCATGTTGAAGACGGGTGCCTTCGCCTATAACAGCACCCGGCGGACCCGCGAGCGGGTGGGGCGCCTCCTGAAGATGCATGCCAACAAGCGCGAGGAGATCAAAGAAGTTTACGCCGGCGATATCGCTGCGGCGGTCGGCCTGAAAGCCGTCACCATCGGCGATACGATTTGTAATGAAGATGTGTTCGTCATCCTGGAGGCCATGGACTTTCCGATTCCTGTCATCTCGGTGGCGATTGAACCCAAGACCAAGGGAGACCAGGAAAAACTGGGGCTGGCCCTGGGAAAACTGGTCCAGGAGGATCCCACTTTCAAGGTGGTGACTGACCCGGATACTGGCCAGACCATCATCTCCGGAATGGGCGAACTGCACCTGGAAATTCTGGTGGACCGGATGTTTCGGGAGTTTGGGGTGAGTGCCAACGTGGGGAAACCACAGGTAGCTTACCGCGAGACAATCCGGAAAAGGGCCGAAGCCGAAGGCAAGTTTATCCGCCAAACCGGTGGACGCGGCCAGTACGGCCACGTGAAAATTCTCGTCGAGCCCAATGAGCCAGGCAAAGGCTTTGAGTTTATCAACAAGGTTGTGGGCGGCGCTGTCCCCAAGGAATACATCCCTTCGGTGGAGAAGGGCGTGACCGGGGCCCAGGAAACCGGCGTTCTGGCTGGCTACGAGATGCAGGACGTCAAAGTCACCTTGTACGATGGGTCTTACCATGAAGTGGACTCCTCTGAGATGGCCTTTAAAATTGCCGGTTCGATGGCCTTCAAGGAGGCCTGCGGCAGGGCCAATCCGGTGTTGCTGGAGCCCATTATGAAGGTGGAGGTGGTTGTCCCGGAGGAATTCATGGGCCCGGTGGTAGGTGATCTCAATTCGCGCCGCGGCCGCATTGAACGGTCCGAACCGAGAGCGGGTTCCCAGGTCGTGACGGCGGTGGTCCCACTATCGGAAATGTTCGGCTATTCCACCGACCTGCGCTCCAAGACGCAAGGCCGGGCGACCTATACCATGCATTTCTATCATTACGAGCAGGCGCCAAAACTGGTCAGTGATGAAATTGTGGCTAAAGTGCAGGGCAGAGGCTAAGACCGTGCGGCTGCCTGCAAGGCCCTAGAAAGGAGAGCACATCGATGGCGAAGGAGAAATTTGACAGGAGCAAGCCGCATGTCAACGTGGGGACAATCGGGCACATCGACCACGGGAAGACGACCTTGACGGCAGCGATCACCAAGGTATTGGGGAAGTCGAATCCGAAG
>JBGPHY010000210.1:0-8753 GCA_041484625.1 Terriglobia bacterium
CCGTTGCGTGGGAACCAGATACTGTTCAAACAATTGCCCGTACAAAGTGCGGCGCTTCAATTTCTTTCTCTACTCGGATTGGGAGACTTCCAGTCTGAAAACCATGCGCAATCCCGACGTCACGGTCCGTAGCCGTGGGGTCATGGAGAAGTGTACTTTCTGCGTTCAACGCATCAACCGCGCCAAGATCGAGGCCGAAAAAGAGAACCGTCCTGTGCGCGATGGGGAAATTGTTACGGCGTGCCAGGCAACCTGTCCGACTCAGGCCATTGTTTTCGGAAATATCAATGACCCGGATAGCCGGGTTTCCAAGTTAAAGGCTGACCCGCGAAACTATTCGGTCCTGGGGGAACTGAACACCCGGCCGCGCACAACCTATTTAGCCGTGGTACGTAACCCGAACCCGCAGCTGCACAAGACCGAGGATCGAGGATAGAAAGTCGCATGAGTCCGGAGAATCCAAAACAGGCAAACCCGGTCAACACTGGACGCACGGCGGTTATCCAGCCGGGTCACACCTTTGCTACGGTCACCGACAAGATTAGCGCGATCGTCTTGACCCATCGGACCCCCAAAGGATGGCTGGTTGGATTCGCGATCTCTTTCAGCCTGATGATGATGCTGTTCTACACTATCGGCTACTTGGTCATGAAAGGAGTGGGAATCTGGGGGATCAACATCCCGGTGGGCTGGGGATTCGACATCATCAATTTTGTCTGGTGGATTGGAATAGGCCATGCCGGGACCTTGATTTCGGCCATCCTGCTCCTGCTCAAGCAACAGTGGAGGACTTCCATCAACCGGTTCGCGGAAGCCATGACTCTGTTTGCCGTGGCCTGTGCCGGGCTCTACCCGGTATTGCACACTGGCCGCCCTTGGCTGGCCTACTGGCTTTTTCCCTATCCCAACACCATGCAAGTCTGGCCGCAGTTCCGCAGCCCGCTGATCTGGGATGTGTTTGCCGTCTCCACGTATGCCACGGTCTCCCTCATGTTCTGGTTTGTAGGATTGATTCCTGACCTGGCGACACTAAGGGACCGCGCGAGAAATCGTTCCGGGCAGATCATTTACGGCTTTCTAGCCATGGGGTGGCGGGGAGCGGCTTCACACTGGCACCGTTACGAGACAGCTTACTTGCTGCTGGCTGGTTTGGCGACTCCCTTGGTCGTGTCAGTTCACACAGTCGTTAGTTTCGATTTTGCAGTGGGAATAATCCCCGGATGGCATGCCACCATATTCCCTCCGTATTTCGTGGCCGGAGCGATTTACTCAGGGTTTGCCATGGTCCTGACCCTGTCAATCCCGCTTCGCAAGTTTTACCAGCTGGAGGATTTTATCACCATGCGTCACCTGGACAACATGGCCAAGGTGATGCTGGCGACCGGCCTGATCGTGGCCTATGGTTACGGGATGGAAGCCTTCATGGCCTGGTACAGTGGGAGCACCTTTGAAACCTTCATGATCTTGAACCGGATGTTTGGTCCTTACGGACACATGTACTGGGCCTTGATCCTGTGTAACGTGCTGGTTCCCCAGGTCCTGTGGGCCAGGAAGATCCGCGCCAACGTTCTGTTGCTGTTTCTGATCTCGATTGTGGTGAACGTCGGGATGTGGCTGGAACGGTACGTCATCATCGTGACCAGCTTGCACCGGGACTTTCTGCCCTCCTCCTGGGGGATGTACACGGGGACTCAGTACGATTGGTCCATGTACATCGGAAGTATTGGGTTGTTCCTGAGCCTGTTGTTCCTCTTTATTCGCTTCCTACCCATGATTTCGATCTTTGAAATTCGGACGATTTTGCCGCAGGCAATCGTGAGGGAAGAGAAACATTAGGAGGATTGGAAAAACGCCACGGAGTCACAAAGGCACAAAGAAATCAGTCACCAATACGCCATTCCTTCATGAGTAAAATGCACAGCCATTCATTGTGTTACGAGACTGTTATCGAGGCTGAGAGTCTCCTGAGTCTGGGTGCCTCCCTGTCTCTGTGGCAGTTGATCTGTCTTGGGATATAACCCTATGAAGAATCGGGCCAAGATTTTTGGGTTACTAGCCGAGTTCGAGACGCCGAGCCATCTGGCGGAGGCTGCGCATCGGGCTTATGCACGAGGTTACAGGAAGATGGATGCCTACACACCTTTCCCGGTAGAGGAAGTTTGGGAAGCCCTGGGGCATCATCATAATCATGTGCCGCTAATTGTACTGCTCGGGGGAGTGATGGGGGGGATCGGCGGATATCTGCTTCAATACTACACTTCCGTGATTGATTACCCGTTGAACGTCGGCGGCCGCCCGTTCCACAGTTGGCCAGCTTTTATTCCTCCGACCTTTGAAACGACGATTCTATTTGCGGCTTTCTCGGCGGTGCTGGGCATGTTGGCGCTCAATGGCCTTCCCCAGCCGCACCATCCGATTTTTAATGTGCCGCGATTCGCCCTGGCCAGCCGCGACCGGTTTTTTCTTTGCATCGAGTCGGTGGATCCGTTGTTCCAGCACGAGGAAACCGCTGGTTTTTTGAAAGGTCTGAATCCTCGCGAGGTGACGGATGTCGAGTATTAATAAGGCTGAAGGCAAAAGTAAGAAGGGTGAAAGGATGCATTTGGCTTCCCGCGACTTCTCTTTAGCCTTTATCCTCTTGATTTCATCCTTAGCTTCATTTGCCTGCCGTCAGGATATGCATGACCAACCCAAGTACAGACCGTTGAGGGCCAGTGATTTTTTCCCGGACGGGCAGTCCGCGAGACCCCTGGTGGCGGGAACCGTGGCCCGAGGTCAATTGCGTGAAGACCTGCAGTATTACACAGGGAAAACAGCGAAGTTCGGCATCACTCGCTTGGGATCGAGCACATCGTCTCTGCCGGCCTCAGAACCGGTGCAGCCAGGAGCGACCCCGCCGTTTTCACCCCTGAAAGGATATGTGACGACTTTTCCATTTCCGATCACTCGGGAGGTCCTCGACCGGGGGCAGGACCGATACAACGTATTTTGCACGCCTTGTCATGACCGGGTGGGTACAGGTCAGGGTATGGTGGTGCGAAGAGGCTATCGGCGGCCCCCTTCATTCCATATTGACCGTCTCAGGCAGGCTCCGGCGGGATACTTCTTTGATGTGATCACCAATGGATTTGGTGCCATGCCTGATTATGCTACCCAGATTCTGCCTGAGGACCGTTGGGCCGTCGTCGCCTACCTCCGGGCGCTTCAGCTCAGTCAATATGTGTCGGTTTCTGAAATCCCACCCCAGAACCGGGCTCAACTGCCTGCAGGAGGCCCGACTCCATGAACGATTTCTCTTTCATTCCCACTGCCGATCTGGAGCGATACCAACAGCGGACTCTTCTGTTGGGGGCGGGCGGAGTTGCCCTGCTGATCGTCGGAGCTTTCTGGAATCCGGCCCAATTTTTCCGCTCGTATTTGCTGGGGTATCTTTTTTGGACAGGTCTGGCCTTGGGGTGTCTTGGCTTGCTGATGCTCAACCATCTAACCGGCGGGGGCTGGGGATTGGGAACGCGCAGGATCCTCGAGGCCGCCACGCGGACGTTTCCGCTCCTGACCGTCCTCTTCCTGCCCGTGGCCTTTGGTGGCCGTTACCTTTACATATGGACACATCCCGCAGAAGTGGCCCAGAGCGCGATTCTCCAGCACAAATCTCCTTACTTAAACTGGCCCTTCTTTTTGGGCAGGGCGACTTTCTACTTTTTGATTTGGATGGGGCTGAGCTATGTCCTTAACCGGTGGAGTCTGCAGCAGGCGCAAGACAGTTCAGGGGCAATGCGGCGCCTCAAGCGCCTGAGCGGGTCGGGAATTCTGATCCTGGCTGTAACAGTGACATTTTCTTCCATCGATTGGGTAATGTCTCTGGATCCGGAATGGTATTCCACCTTGTTCGGGATGATCTTCCTGGAAGGCCAGGTGTTGACCGGACTTGCGTTTGCGATCACTATAGTGGTGGCGCTTTCCCGGCGGGAACCGCTGTCCGGCTTCATGACGCCCACCCATTTCCACGATCTTGGGAAGTTGATGCTGGCCTTTGTCCTGGTCTGGGCCTACCTGGCGTTCTCCCAATTCCTGATCATCTGGTCCGGCAATCTGCCGGAAGAGATCCCATGGTATATTCGACGTTTGCAGGGCGGTTGGCAGTGGATTGGAATTATTCTGATCGTTTTTCATTTTGCCCTTCCGTTTCTGCTCTTGCTTTCACGGGATCTCAAGCGAAACAGCAGCACTTTGGCAAAGGTAGCAGCTGCCGTGATGCTCATGCGGCTGGTGGACCTCTATTGGCTTACCCTGCCTGAGTTGTATCCCGGAGGATTGCGAATGCACTGGCTGGATGGAGTGGCACCTTTGGCTATTGGAGGGATCTGGCTTTCCGTGTTTTTCCGACAGTTGAAGAGCAGACCCCTGCTGCCCTTGGGAAGTCCTGAGTTGACGGCAGCACTGGCTCTTTCGGGCAAGTAGAGAGAATATGAACCAAGAGAAGGATCGTTCTCACCATTCACTGGAACCAGCGGGGGTACGGGGCTCTGAACCCCAGCACGAACCGACCGGCGACGTTAACCTACAAGCGGTCATTAGGTTCGGCATCGGTCTGCTCTTAGCCGGCATTGCCGTCTTTTTTGCGGTGAACTATTTGTGGAAGTACTTAAACGAGCGCGAAACCAGGTTGGAGACGCCTCCTTCGCCCCTCGTGAGCGGTGACACGCTTCGTCTCCCCCCTGAACCGCGCCTGCAATTGGCTCCGGGACACAGGATTCATCCGCTTGAAGAGATGAAGCAGCTGCGTGCCTCGGAAGACTCGGCACTCAACTCTTACGGCTGGGTGGACCAAAAGGCCGGGATCGCCCGAATTCCCATAGATCTCGCCAAGCAATTGGTTTTGGAGAAGAGGTTGTCCTCGAAACCGCAGCCCAAAGGAGACCCCGAAATCCCTCCCAGGTCCAGCTCAGGGAGGACCGGAGGAAGGAGACCGTGATGAAGAACCCATTAACTAGTGAATTTGTCCTTGTTTTTTCTCTTTTTGCTTTTTGCTCGTCTGCCCTGGGGCAATACCGGATCCCGCCTGTCGGCCAGACTGCGAGAGGTATTCCGGAATCCTTGAGGAATGTCGGGATCGATCAGCGGCTGAATGAACAGGTTCCGTTGGACCTGGTTTTCCGAGATGAAACAGGAAAATCCGTGCGCCTGGGGGATTATATCAAGACAAAGCCGGTGATCCTGACCTTGGTCTATTTCGAATGTCCGATGCTCTGTACCCAGGTCTTGAATGGGCTTGTATCCAGCCTGAAGGTTCTCAATTTCAACGTGAATAAGGAATTTGATATCCTTACTGTCAGTTTCAATCCTCAAGAAGGACCCGCGCTGGCAGCCGCCAAAAAGGAGTCGTATCTGGGGCGATATGCTCGTCCAGGGTCTGAAGACGGATGGCATTTCCTGACCGGTGACACAGACTCGATCCAGGCTTTGGCGAGTTCGGTGGGATTCCGTTTTTCATTTGATGCCCGCACCGGCCAGTTTGCCCATGCCAGCGGAATCATGCTGTTGACCCCCCAGGGGAAAGTGTCCCGTTACTTTTACGGGATTGAATATTCACCGCGGGACCTCCGGCTCGGGCTGGTCGAGGCCTCGGCCAACAAGATAGGATCGGCGACGGATCAGCTCCTCTTATTCTGCTATCACTATGACCCTCGCGAAGGCAAGTATAGCGCCGTCATCCTCAACCTGATCCGCCTTGGCGGCATTCTGACATTGCTGGTTCTGGGAATCTCGTGGTTTGCCTGGTTTCGTCGCAGTTCATGGCAGCATCACCTGAGAGTCGAGAGGACCAAATAGATTTATGAAATGGACGTTACCCTTGTTTCCGGAGCAGGCCTCCACGGTGGCGGGACGAGTGGACGCTCTTTATTTCTTCCTGGTGAGCGTCACCATCTTCTTTTCTGTGTTGATCGCAGGCCTGGAAATCTACTTTGCCATCAAGTACCGCCGGCGTTCCAAAGAAGAATACGCTGAACCGATTGAAGGTTCGATGAAGTTGGAATTGGTCTGGATCATCATTCCTTTTGTGCTCTCCATGGTGATGTTTGTGTGGGGGGCCAGTGTCTATTTTGCGCTCTACCGCCCCCCCCAGAATGCTCTGGAGATTTATGTGGTCGCCAAGCAATGGATGTGGAAGTTTCAGCATCTTGACGGACAGCGGGAAATCAACGAGTTGCATGTGCCAGTCCATCAGAAGATCAAGCTGATCATGGCCACTGAGGACGTGATTCACAGCTTCTACGTTCCGGCTTTCCGGGTGAAGGCCGATGTCGTTCCTGGGCGATACACGACGGCCTGGTTCGAGGGGATCAAGCCTGGTCGCTATCACTTATTTTGCGCGGAGTACTGCGGAACTAACCACTCGGCTATGGGAGGCTGGGTGGAGGTGATGGAACCCACCGATTATCAGGCCTGGATGAGTGGGGGCGCCACGGAGACTTCTTTTGCGGCCCTGGGTCAAAAACTGTTCCGTGATTTGGCCTGCAATACCTGCCATCGCAGCGATGCCACCGGCCGGGGTCCTGTTCTGGAAGGGTTGTTCGGCAGGACTGTCACGCTACAGGGCGGTGGCACCGTCAAAGCCGACGAGGTGTACATCCGGGAATCGGTCCTGAACCCGAGAGCCAAGGTCGTGGCCGGCTTTGAGCCCATTATGCCCACCTTCCAGGGATTGGCCAGCGAGGAGCAGCTCTTGCAGTTAATTGCTTACATCCGCTCTATCGGTCCTTCCCAGGGCCAGGCCGCCGCCATGGGAACACCCGCAGAGGAAGGCTCCCAAGGAACCGGGATCGCGAAGCCAAAGCCACCAGGGACAAAGCCGTTATCTGCCGCACCAGGAAGTGAGAGGCCATGAGTACAATTATCTTGCCGGTTGAGAAAAGTACGAATTACCTCAATGTCGATTATGGGGTGAAGTCGTGGCTGCTGACCACGGACCATAAGCGCATTGCGCTCCTCTACCTCGCCTCCATCACTTTGTTCTTTTTCATCGGCGGAGCCTTTGCCGTTTTGATCCGCCTGGAATTGGTGACGCCCCCGGGAGACCTGGTCTCTTCTGACACTTACAACAAGCTCTTCACGATGCATGGTATCGTGATGATTTTCTTCTTTCTGATCCCTTCCGTTCCGGCGGTATTGGGGAACTTCCTGGTTCCCTTGATGGTGGGGGCCCGAGACCTGGCCTTCCCCAAGCTGAATTTGGCCAGTTGGTACATCTACAATCTGGGCGCCCTATTCACGATCTATGCGATGGTCAGCGGCGGCGTGGACACCGGCTGGACCTTCTACACGCCTTATAGCACCAGCTACGCCAACACCCACGTGATTGCGACCGCCCTGGGTATTTTCATTGCCGGTTTCTCCTCGATTCTTACGGGGCTGAACTTCATTGTAACGATCCACACCATGCGGGCCCCCGGAATGACCTGGTTCCGTCTTCCCCTTTTCATTTGGGCCCATTACGCAACCAGCCTGATCATGATCCTTGGAACGCCGGTTCTGGCCATCACTATCTTGTTGGTGGGATTTGAAAGGCTGTTTCACATTGGCCTGTTCGACCCCGCGTATGGCGGTGACCCGGTGTTGTTCCAGCACCTTTTTTGGTTCTATTCACATCCGGCAGTCTACATCATGATTCTCCCGTCGATGGGGGTGGTCAGCGAAATCATTGCTGCATTCACGCGGAAAAATATCTACGGATACAAGTTCGTGGCTTTCTCCAGCGTGGCCATCGCGGTGTTCGGTTTCCTGGTCTGGGGCCACCACATGTTTGTTAGCAGCCAGTCGGTGTATGCAGGCATGATTTTCTCGTTTCTGAGCTTCGCGGTCGCCATCCCCTCCGCTGTGAAGGTCTTTAATTGGACTGCGACACTCTATAAAGGGTCGGTCTCTTATCAAACTCCGATGCTCTATGCGTTTGGCTTCATCGGCCTGTTCACAATCGGCGGGTTGACCGGACTGTTCCTGGCCTCGCTTGGCATTGACGTCCATGTGACCGACACTTATTTTGTAGTGGCCCATTTCCACTACATCATGGTGGGTGGCGCAATCATGGGTTATCTGGGGGGGCTTCATTATTGGTGGCCGAAGATTGCAGGGAGGCTCTACCCGGAATTCTGGTCGAAGATCGCTGCCCTAATCATCTTTGTAGGCTTCAACCTGACATTCTTTCCCCAGTTTATCCTGGGCTACCTGGGGATGCCGCGTCGTTATCATGCATACCCCGAAGAGTTCCAGGTTTTGAATGTGATGTCATCGGCTGGGGCATCCATTCTCGGCCTGGGCTACTTGATCCCCATGGTTTACCTGGTTTGGACGATGCGGTACGGCCCGAAGGCCAGTTCGAATCCCTGGCCTGCAACGGGGCTAGAATGGCAGACGGCATCTCCTCCACTTACCGAGAATTTTGTCGAAACCCCGGTTGTTACTTGGGAAGCTTATGAGTTCACAGCCGAGAACCAGAAGACAACCAGGGCAGAACAGAGAATTTGAAGCCCGCCGGATATAGTAAAAGCAGTAGGAACCGCAGAGTCGCTGAGTCGCAGAGAATCAATCGCAATGCGGAGATATCAATTGATGCGCATAGTCAATCATCTGGAGGAGAGTCTCAGCGCCTCAGCGGCTCTGCGTTGAAGGTTCTCTTTTTCGACCCTCTTGAGATGAAGGTCGGATTAGAAATTGAATGGAGAACTGAGTTGCCAGAAACGTATCATTCGACA
>JBGPHY010000211.1:0-8738 GCA_041484625.1 Terriglobia bacterium
CGTGCAGGAACCCAGTGAGACGGAAAGCAGTCTGGAAAAGGCTGAGTCCATGGATGTGCAGTTTTCTCCTCTCATGGAAAACCCCCGCCGCTATCATTTTTACGTCAATTGCTCAATGTCGCCGGACTCCCCGCAGAAACGCCGGATTCGTGAACGCTTTGCCAGCGTGGGAGAATTAATCCAGGAACAAAGAAAGGACGGAACGTACTCCGGGCTGAACATCCTGACCGAAAAAATCTCTCATGCGGATCTCACCCGGTTAGTGAGCGCTGCTTTGTCCGAAGGCGGGGACGTTAAGGTTTCCTGGATTCGAATACTGCAGGAGGTATAACAGGTGCCAGGTATCAGTTGCCTGGTGTCAGGAACTGGATACCTGGTCCATCGCTTCTGCTGGTGGTGACGATCTAACGCTTGAATTCTATGACAGAAGAGATCGTATGAATATCATCGTTCAGAAATACGGCGGGACTTCCGTCGGGACCATTGAAAAGATCAAGAGTGTCGCGGATCGCATCCTCCGCACCAAGGCTCAAGGAGCCCAGATGGTGGTAGTGGTTTCGGCCATGGGCCACACCACAGATCAATTGGTAGACTTGGCGAGGGCCATCACCAAGCGGCCCTCCCGGCGCGAGATGGATATGCTGTTGTCGACGGGCGAACAGGTGTCAATTGCCCTGTTGTCCATGGCCATCCAGGAGCAGGGGGAAAAGGCCATCTCAATGACGGGGCTGCAAAGTGGGATCATCACGGATAGCAACTACTCCATGGCCAGGATTACGGAGATTAAAGGCCAGCGTTTGTTATCGCAACTGCGTGACGGCAAGGTTGTGATTGTTGCCGGGTTCCAGGGAGTCAGTGAGGATAGTGAGATCACTACACTGGGGCGCGGGGGATCAGATACCACCGCCTCAGCCCTGGCAGCCGCCTTGAGAGCGAAGCGTTGTGAGATCTATACCGATGTGGATGGAGTCTATACCACCGACCCGAACCTGGTTCCCCAGGCCAGGAAGCTGGAGTACATTTCGTACGAAGAGATGGTGGAACTCGCCGGTGCAGGGGCCCAGGTCCTGCATCCTCGTTCAGTCGAAATCGCAATGAAATATGGCGTGCCGATCCATGTCCGACCCAGTTACTCGGACGATCCCGGCACCATTGTCACGGAGGCAAAGAAATTGGAGAAAGTCGTTATTACCGGAGTCACTTGTAACAGGAATATTGCCAAAGTTGCTATCCTCGGGATCCCCGACCGCCCGGGAGTCGCCGCCCGGATCTTTTCGGCCCTGGCTGGCAGGGGGATCAACATTCGCTTGATTATTCAAAGCATTGCTGACAACGGGCTCAATAACATCTCGCTGGTGGTCTCCAAGGAGTTTGTGCACAGCGCTGTCGAAGCGCTGGAGAGACAAAAGAAAGCCCTGAAAGCCCGTGACATCGTCTTCCACGACCATCTGGCAGAAGTCTCCATTGTGGGTTCCGGCATCGCCAGCACGCCGGGCGTGGCTGCCCGGATGTTCAAAACCCTGGCCAAGCAGGGGGCCAATATCGAGCTTATCAGCACTTCCGAAGTCCGCATCACCTGTGTAATTGACCAGAAGAAAACCAACGAGTCGATCCAGGCGCTGCACGAGGAATTCAAGCTGGAGAAACTGCAGCGCGGTTTGGTCGGCAAGTAACCAGCCAAACCATAACAGGGGCTTGCGGTATCTCAATTAACGGGTCTTCCGGACTACACTCCGTCGACCTAATATCTCGCGTCTATCCACCATGCCGGGGATTGCTAATGCCTGAGCATTCAACTCAATGGCCTTGCCGAGCAGGTAGCGAGCTGCCTCGTACTCGTTGCCGGTTTCGGCGAACCCGACGTTCTTTGTGGCCTCAGAAAGTACTCTCGGTACAATCATAGTCAATGCCTGTTCAATCGTCGAATTGAGGCCGAGCTTGCGGGCCAGAGTGAGATAGAGATGGTCTTGTACGCCGCGCCGGAGATTGGCGAGCTGGATGGAGGAACAGGGGCCGGGAACTCCGCGGTCTTGATCCGCATGCAACACTTCTTCTCCTGGGTAGATTAAGACGCCATCGCCATTGGCAAACGAGCCGTAGTCCGGAGGTTTTCCGATCTGCCCCCGATTGTCGAAAGTCACCGGATTAGCCCAGACATTTTGAATTCGATTGGTGGGCTTCTGGGAATTGTGCATCCAATGCACGCTGTGCCAGTAAAAGTAAACAGGGATGTCGTACTTGAAACAAACCCAGCCGATGACCCGCGGATCGGTAGCGGGCGCATCGATGAGGACAGCCCCTGAATAGGGGCGCATGCCGTTATAGATCCAATATTGGCGGCCTCGGCTTCGCTCCACGCCTGCCTGCACTGCCTGGTAAGAGTTAGTAGGAGAACACCAGATGTCAATGGCACCATCGAGCGATGAGGTGTACTCGTGCGTCACAAACACAGGAAGCCGCTTTCCCGGACCTGGGTTGGTATGGATGTTTTCCGCCATTTGCCAGATGTGGCCAAACTCGGAAGGCGAAGGCTCATCAGGCATATAGACAAATGTAATCGCGGAAGGGGAGTGGGTATCGAGAAAGGACATCCAACGGTCCGATTCCTGCCGGGCACTCGTTCGAGTTTCGAAAGCATCCCCCGGTCCGTAGAAAGTGGCCGGGACGATGACATTTCCCACCCCTTCTCCCGGACCTTCATAGCCTCGGGTTCTAGTGAAGTCCAGGCCCGTAAGCCGATCGGAGTGAGTTGTGGCTGTACCGATATCATAAGCGTTGACAAGTTCAATGCGCTGGCGATGCGCGAACCGGTGGTATTGAGGATCGAGATTGCGGCCCTGGTAGAGTTCCGGCTGTTCGCTCTCGAAATAAATCATGGCCTGCAGGCTGTTGTGGTCAGGAAGCGAGAAGTCGAATAGCTCGAGTTCCACCGGCATCGACGAAATCTTTCCGTCTGCGCTGACTGAGATGGTTCCACGGTAGAGTCCCGCAGGCCGATCTCTTCCGGTGTAGATCTCTATCCAAACGGCCTGGTTCTTGGAGGGTTCGACGCTGAGAGGGAAACCGCCTCTTCCAGACTTCGCGTTTTCCGGTACCAGTTGGACCGGCTTCCATCCGGTCATGTCTTTGGGCGCTGAAGGCGTGCCAACTTGCACGATCCAGTCCGCCTGTGTGGGGACCGTGACGTCCATGTAGTTCTCGGAGAAAAGCTGGATCGGACGATCCACGTAGTCGGTGGGATCCTGGGCTGGAGGCAGGTAAGTAATCTGAGACCCCTGCTGTTCATGGATCAATGCCGGGAATGATACGGACAGCGAGGAAATCCCCTGCGCATCGGCTTCCACCATCAGTTGGAAGGCTACGATTTCGTTACGGGCTGCAAATAGCTTGATCTGGCTGCCGTCCCAGGCTGCATTGGAGGACTTATAGGCGTTAGCCAAATCATCCTTCTCCACTTTTTCTCCGTCATTTACCGCCCAAACGGTTTTCACGCCAGCCAGGCAATCGAAGGAGAAGGCAAACGTAAAGCACAAAAGCACGAGAGGTATTATTGCGTGATTCATGGGTTAGACTCCGTCCAGGTTTCAGGAAAGATACCCTCGATAATGAATTCGGGCTCACGAACCCCAAACACCGATCGACGAATCTGCGATCATGAGTCCCCCCATTGTAGCCTGAATTGTGCGAGGAGCGAATTGAACGTTTCATTCTATGAGAATTGCTCCGTTGAACGATTTGATCTTGGCGTCTTTTCCGAGGTCTAATTCAACGCCCATTTAAAGGTCTGAGAATCAATCAGATAGTCGAAGTTATGCACATCCGAAACTGTGGTAAGGCAGTTGCATCCCCCTTACTGAAGTCCAGCGTCCGGTCGTAGTGTGTAAACTCAGTATTACGCATGGAATTGAAGATTACGCGCAATTCAGCGCTGCCAAAATAAGGAGATAAGCACCGATGAAATCCACGGGAAGTATTCTTCTGGCAGAGAGTTTGCGGCGTGAAGGGGTGGAGGTCATTTTCGGGTATCCCGGAGGGGTAGTTCTCCCTTTTTATGATCACCTTTACGATGCGCCACTCAGACATATACTGGTTCGACACGAGCAAGGCGGAGCCCACATGGCAGACGGTTACTCTCGGGCCACCGGCAGGGTCGGGGTCTGCTTGGCAACTTCCGGTCCTGGTGCCACCAATACAATCACCGGGATCGCGACTGCCTACATGGATTCCGTGCCGGTGGTATTCATCACGGGCCAGGTGCCTCGAGCCTTAATCGGGAACGATGCTTTTCAGGAGGCCGATATTGTTGGCATGACGAGGGCCTGCACCAAGCACAATTTCCTGATCAAAGACACCGCCGATATTCCTCTGACCATCAAGGAAGCCTTCTACATAGCCTCGACAGGGCGCCCCGGACCGGTCCTGGTGGACATCCCCAAAGATGTGTTTCAGGGAGAAGCAAGCCCCCACTATCCGGAACAGGTTCATATTCGCAGCTACCGTCCTACCTATGAGGGGCATGTGGGTCAGATCAAGGAGGCAGCCAAAGCTATTCTGAAGGCCCGCCGCCCTGTGCTCTACACGGGAGGAGGCATCATCATTTCGGATGCCCACCGTGAATTGCGCCAATTGGCAGAGTACGCGCACATCCCGGTAACCAACACCCTTTTGGGATTAGGCGGTTTTCCTCATGATCATCCCCAGTTCCTGGGCATGCTGGGAATGCATGGTACGTGGTACGCCAACAATGCAGTCGCTGACAGTGATCTGCTCATTGCCGTAGGTGCCCGCTTTGACGACCGTGCCACTGGAAAGACCGACGAATTTACCAAGTTCGCCAAGATCATCCACATTGACATTGACCCCTCCGCTATCCAGAAGAATATCAAGGTAGATATTCCGATTGTGGGTGACGCCAGGAACTGCCTGACCAAGCTTTGTGAAGAGGTCAAGAAACTGGCACCCACCGAGCACTTTGCCGAGCTTTACCAGGATTGGAACAGCCTCATTGAGGAATGGAAAATGGTCCACCCCCTGTCCTACCGGCTTGACGAGAAGGTGATCAAACCGCAGTGGGTTATTGAAGAAATTTCCAAAAACGCGGCCAAGGATGCCATCATCTCAACCGATGTCGGCCAGCACCAGATGTGGACTGCCCAGTATTTCCAGTTCAGCAATCCTCGAACCTTGTTGAGTTCAGGCGGACTGGGAACTATGGGTTACGGATTTCCCGCCGCACTGGGTGCCCAGGCGGCTTTCCCCGATCGCCAGGTAATTGCCATTGTGGGTGATGGCGGATTCCAGATGAACGTCCAGGAACTTTCCACCGCTGTCCAGTATCATCTGCCCGTAAAGGTGTTCATCATCAACAACTCCAATCTTGGCATGGTCAGGCAGTGGCAGGAGGTGTTCTATAACAAGCGATACTCGCACATCGACCTGTCCGTTTCCCCGGATTACTTGCGACTGGCTGAGGCATACGGAGTCAAGGGCCTCAGGGCGAAACACCCCTCGGAGATGCTGGATGTCCTGAGCGAGGCCTTAAACCATGAAGGGCCGGTAGTAGTCGACATGGTAGTGAAGTACGACGAGAACGTTTATCCGATGGTAGGCCCCGGGTGCGTCAACAAAAACATGATTCTTGGAACTGAGAAGAAAGAGGAAATACCTGTGCTGAGTGCCAGCGCGGCGATTAATAGTTAATTCAAGGGGCTAGGGAGTAGGGGCTGGAGGTTAGGAATTCGACATTCCATAGCAGAAGTTTCGAGCTATCGCGTTTCTATCGGCGGAATTACATCTCTAGCCTCCCGCCTCTGGCTCCTGGTCCCCTTCTTGTCGGAGTTTCTATGAAAACCACAATCTCTTTGTTAGTGGAAAACCGCTTCGGAGTTCTTTGCCGGGTGGCTGGTTTGCTGAGCGGTAGAGGCTTCAATATCGACAGCCTGAATGTGACGCCGGCCATTGACTCCACCATGTCCCGTATGACCATGGTGGTGGACGCCAATGCCAACGCTATGGAACAGGTGACAAAACAACTGAACAAATTGATCGATGTGATTAAAGTAACCACCGTCACCAATGGAGATTTTGTCGACCGCGAAATGGCACTGGTGAAAATCAAGTCGAATCCCCAGGACCGTCCCCAAATGCTCCGGGAAGCGGAAATCTTCAGGGCCAAGGTAGTGGATGCCACTCCGGACACCTGCGTCCTGGAGGCCACCGGAGATGAAGGCAAGATCAACGCCTTCATTGAGTTTTTCAAGCACTATGGCGTCTTGGAGGTTGCACGTACCGGGCGTATTGCCATGCCGCGGGGCGGCAAGGGTGTCAGGAAGGGGAAGACCGCTGAAGGGGAGTTGAAGAAAGCCGTTTAGTTCTAATTCACTTGAAGAGGAAACAGGAATGGCACGCGTATATCACGAGGAAGATGCAGACCTAGTCCATCTGAAAGGGAAAAGAATAGCCGTCATCGGTTATGGCAGCCAGGGACATGCTCACGCTCTCAATCTGAGAGACAGCGGGCTGGACGTGGTCGTGGGGTTGTACAAGGGCAGCAAGTCATGGGAGAAAGCCTCCAAAGAGGGGCTGGGGGTGGCCGGCGTGGAAGATGCGGCGGCACAGGCCCAGGTCATTATGATCCTGGTACCGGACCAGACACAGCGGACGCTCTATGAAAACTCGATCAAGAATCACCTGACCCGCGGGAAGACTTTAATGTTCGGACACGGTTTCAACATTCATTTCAGCCAGATAGTGCCTCCACCGGAGGTGGATGTGTCCATGGTCGCACCCAAGGGGCCCGGCCACATGGTCCGGCAGGTTTTCACCGAAGGAACCGGTGTCCCGGCATTGGTTGCGATCCACCAGGATTCCTCCGGCCACGCCATGGATCTGGCCCTGGCCTATGCAAAAGGGATTGGGGCAGCCCGAGCGGGAGTCATTGAGACAACCTTCCAGGAGGAGACCGAAACCGACCTCTTCGGCGAGCAAGCTGTTCTGTGTGGCGGGACTTCCGCGTTGATTAAGGCGGGATTTGAGACCTTGGTCAATGCCGGATATCAACCGGAGGTCGCCTATTTTGAGTGCTGTCACGAACTCAAACTGATCGTCGACCTGATTTACCAGGGTGGACTAGCCTGGATGCGCCATTCCATCAGTGATACAGCAGAGTATGGCGACTACAGCCGTGGGCCCAGGATCGTCAATGAGTCGGTCAGAGCAGCCATGCTGGAAATATTGGAGAACGTCCGAAACGGCAGTTTCGCCAAGGAGTTCATCCTGGAGAATCAGTCGGGCTGTGCTTCCATGAACGCTTATCGGCGGCAGGAAGCAGCTCATCCCATCGAAGAAGTGGGCAGGCATTTGCGTGAAATGATGAGCTGGATGAGAAAAAAGTAAAGTCGAGAATGGAAAACCGAGGTTCTGAGGCAAAGACGAAACCGGAAGGGAGTTCCTCCTCGACCTTCAATCCCCCATTCGTCCCCCTTATTACCCTGAAGCTGTGAAAAAATGCGCCGGGTCGGGGGACCCGGCCTACAAAGCGGCCGCAAGACCTTTGGAATGATTGTAGGCCGTTGAGGCTTTCTCAAAGCCTCAACCTCACACGGCGTTTTTCCGGAATTCCGAATTTTTTCACAGCTTCCCCCCGGAAGGACGGTCAACAGTGCAGAGAGTGATCTCATGAAAAAGATACAAATCTACGACACCACTTTGCGAGATGGCTCCCAGGGCGAGAACATCTCCTTTTCGGTGGACGACAAACTCCACATCGTGAAGAAGCTCGATGAATTGGGTGTGGATTACGTGGAAGGGGGTTGGCCAGGGTCTAATATCAAGGACATTGACTTCTTCCGCCGGGTGCAGGAACTGCCGCTGAAACACACAAAGGTAGCAGCCTTTGGCAGCACTCGCCATCCCAAGAACCGGGCCGAAAACGACCATAACCTGCAGGCCCTGATAGATGCCAACACCCCGGTGGTCACCATCTTTGGCAAGACTTGGGATCTGCATGTGAGAGTGGCCTTGGGGATTTCCCTCGAGGAGAACCTCAGCCTGATCCGCGAATCGGTAGCCTTCCTGAAATCCCAAGGCCGGGAGGTTATCTACGATGCCGAGCATTACTTCGACGGATATAGGGCTGACTCCGAGTACGCGCTGGCCACCCTGAAGGCCGCAGAGGAAGCAGGGGCCGCAACCCTGGTTCTATGCGATACCAACGGAGGCACACTTACCGAGGATGTTCGTGAACGGTTCCTGGTGGCAGCCCGCCATGTCAAGGTGCCGCTGGGAATCCACACCCACAATGATTGTGAGATGGCGGTGGCTAATTCCATCGTGGCCATCCAGCATGGGGCCGCCCAGGTCCAGGGCACAATTAATGGTTACGGAGAACGCTGTGGCAACGCCAACCTGTGTTCCATCATCCCGAACATTGAACTCAAACTGGACATGCTGTGCATTGGAAGGGAGAAGTTGAAACACCTGACGGAAGTCTCACATTACGTGAGTGAATTGGCGAATTTGCACCACCGACAGGACCTTCCCTATGTGGGTAAGAGCGCCTTCGCCCATAAGGGGGGCATCCACGTCAGCGCCGTCATGAAAGAATCGTCCGCCTATGAGCATATTGAGCCGGAAATAGTCGGAAACGAGCGCCGGGTCCTGGTTTCGGAACTTTCTGGAAAGAGCAATGTTCTTTACAAGGCGGCAGAACTGGGCCTTGAGATTGACAAAACCTCGCC
>JBGPHY010000212.1:0-8713 GCA_041484625.1 Terriglobia bacterium
AACATTGGAGTCTCTACCGTGAACGGTCCCGCCGGCGATTTGACCTCGAAGGAAGCCACCCCGCCGCTGACTCGAACTTGTACCGCCATGGGGTCGGATGATGACCCGAGACGGCTGAATTCGGCAATCGTGTTTTCCGCCAACCGGGCGGTACTCCCGTCCTCAAACTCGATCTCTGTCCGTCCATCGCGCCCCACCCACACCTTATCCCCTTCCAGGATGGGCGTGTTGATGCTGAGGTCGACCCATTTGTCAAGATCGGTGCGCTGGTAAGTCACATCTCCCTCAACCAAGCTCACTCTCAGCAAGCGCGGTGAAGAAGGATCCGCGGCACTGGCAACCAGAACTAGCCAGGCCAATGCAATTAACATTGATAAGAGAAGTTTTCTACGCATGGCAGGCCCTCCGAAGAGGATTTGACGCCAAGTGCATCATCAACTTAGATGGTAAATCTTTTGAAGGCGTTGTCAAATAGTTTATCTGGAGGATGCTTTTTGTATTCGAGCGAGGAGTTTTCTGGCTTCCATCCGGGCATAATTGATGATGGACTCATCCTGGTAGATCCGGTCCAGTATCCCGCTGAACCGTTCGGGGGCCACAATCCGGTTGGAATTCAACTGTTTCTCCAGTTCGTCCAATTTCTTCGGGATACCCAGCCGGTCGTATTTCAGGGCGACCTCCATGTCGAACAAGCATCGTTCCTGCAAGCAAAGATTCTCGAAAAAAACGACAATCTGCTGTATTCCCCGGTCTTCACTGTAGTTGAAGGAGATTTCCCTCTGCTGTGAACCCGTCACATAGCGGATGGTTTTCATCCCCATGTCTGCCACTTTCCTGGGGCTGACGAAGTCCTTGCTTTCATTGAGGAAATCCGCCTGGACAAAAAGGGCCAGCAGATTGTTGACAATGGAAGGACTCAACTGCAAATCAACGGTCACATCCTCGGATTGGCGTTCCTTAAACTGGAACTTGCCCTTACCGTTGGCATCCAGTTCCACTTTGTTGTATTCCATCGGCCCGCGACTTTGAACCTTCTGCCATAAGAACCGCGGGGTGCCATTGTCACTCCCGAAATCAGTGCTCGCAGGATTCACCAGAAGCAGAGTAAGAAGGCCGAGAACAGGCTTGAGGGAAGAGTGGCGGAGGAAAGCCATGGGGCATTCGTTTGCCCGACGGTGGATCAAGCACCCCTCCGTTCCACGATCTCTCCCGCTTTCAACTTTTGCTGAGTGCCCGCAGTGTGGATGTGACAGAGGGCCAAAGCGAGGGCATCGGCCGCGTCGTGGGGTTGGGGCTCGTTCTCCAGCTTCAGGATATTTCGCACCATGGCCTGAACCTGGTGTTTCTCCGCCCGACCGTAACCGGTGACTGCACTCTTAATGGTCAACGGCGAATACTCAACGATGGGAACGCCTGCCCTGCCCGCTGCCAGGATGACAGCTCCTCGGATCTGTCCCAGCTTCAAAACGCTCTTGAAATTGGTGAGATAGAACTGGTCTTCGACCGCTACGACATCCGGCAGATGCTGGTGAATCAACCTCTCCACGTATTCATAAATCTTGAGGAGTTTCTGGTTGAATGTCTGCCTGGATTGGAGGCGCAAGGCACCATATATAACGACTTGGTAGTCCTGCCCATTGCTGTCGACAATTCCAAAGCCAGTTGACTGCGAACCACAATCGATTCCCAGGACCCGCATGAGCCCGTTTGACGATCCAGCCTGCCTTTCAGGAGGCCGCCGCCTCTAACTCTGACTCCTCAATATCGAAGTTGGCGAAGACCTTCTGCACGTCGTCGTGATCTTCCAATATTTCCATCAATTTGATCATCTGCTGGGCCCCTTTCCCTTCGAGCTTGACGGAGGTCTGCGGGATCATGGAGATCTCGGAAGAAGCCACTTCGATGTGGGTCTTCTTGAGCACCTCCACGACAGCTTCAAAAGCTTCGGGTACGGTGTAAATCTCAAAGTGATTCCCGCTTTCCTGCATATCGTCAGCTCCCGCATCCAGGGCGATGGAGAGCAACGTGTCTTCGTCAGCCTTGGATTTCTCGACTACAATAAGACCCTTTTTGTGGAACATCCAGGAGACACATCCGGTTTCCCCGAGGTTTCCGCCATGTTTGGTGAAGAGATGACGGATCTCAGAGACGGTGCGGTTCTTGTTATCCGTCACAACTTCGACAATCATGGCAACACCGCCAGGTCCGTAGCCTTCATAGGCTGCATCTTCGTAACTCTGGCCGGGGAGTTCCCCGGTCCCTTTCTGGATCGCTCGTTTGATGTTCTCCTGGGGCATGTTGACGTTCTTGGCCGCTAAAACAGCCGTCCGCAAACGGGGATTCCCGTCCGGATCACCGCCGCCCATGCGGGCAGCTACCGTGATTTCTTTGATCAGGTTGGTGAAAATCTTTCCCCTCTTGGCATCCGCTGCCGCCTTCTTGTGTTTGATACTGTGCCACTTAGAATGCCCAGACATACGCAGTCTCCTTGGACGATTAACCGTGCGAGATTATCAAATCAGAGCCGATTTATCAAGCTAGCCACAAACCCGGCGCCGAACCCATTGTCGATGTTAACCACGGCCACGTTAGAAGCACAGCTGTTGAGCATCCCCAGCAGGGCAGTAACCCCCTGGAAACTGGCCCCGTATCCTACACTGGTGGGAACTGCAAGAACCGGAACCGACACCAGTCCGCCCACGACGCTGGGTAATGCCCCTTCCATCCCGGCCACCACCACGATGACTCGGGCTTTCTTGAGCAGCTTATACTGGCTTAGCAACCGGTGCAACCCGGCCACGCCCACGTCAAATAGGGTGCTGACCGTATTCCCCATGATTTCTGCTGTCACTGTGGCTTCTTCAGCCACAGGGATGTCGGCCGTTCCGGCGGATATCACCAGAATTTGACCTTTCCCATGAAGGGTGCGATCCCTGAAAACGGCAATGAGTCCGGAATCGGGGTAAAACCTTGCGAGCGGTGTAATTCGTTTGACCTGGCGGAAGACCTTTTCATCGGTTCGCGTCACCAGGATATTGTGGTTCCGGGCCAGCATCTTCTCCACAATGCTGATGATCTGTTTGGCTGTCTTGCCTCGACCAAAAATGACTTCCGGAAACCCCTGGCGAATCGACCGGTGGTGATCGATTCTGGCGAATCCCAGGTTTTCATAAGGGAGGTGCTTGAGTTTCTCCATGGCTTCATCAATGGAGGTTTGGCCGGATCGAACCGATCCCAGGATTTTGCGGATTTCAGCTTCTGTCATGGTCCTTGGCAAGAGAGTAGTATTGAAACAATTTAAAAACAGTTGAAAGAAAAGGTACAATATCCTTGCGGAAGCTTCAAGGTGAATCCGGAAAACGGCGGAAGAAGAAGGTCGAGGGAAAAGTCCATCGCCGGGACAATAGTTGAGGTAAGATCAAGGATGACTGGCCTCGCTCTCAAGTCTTGAACCAACAGGCGAGAGGGCCCCTCAGCCATTCCTGTGGTCGTCCACGTTCTAGTCGTCGCTTTCGGGGGTTGCGTTCGGGGACCTCGAGGACGAGAAGGAGATGGACGACAGGGAGAGCTTTCCTTAATAAATAGAAACAAGAACACCCTCAAATGGAAATCACCGTTGCCATTACTGGGGCCAGCGGGGCCATTTACCCGGTCCGTTTCATTAATCACCTGGCAGCGGATTCGGGGGTGGCCAGAATCAACCTCGTTGCCTCTGAATCCGGAATCCGCGTACTCAATGAGGAATTGCCAACTCCCGGCATCAATCTCACCAACCTGGTTGAGAGGTTGCAGACCCACCATCCAGAGAAGATCCGGGTACTCAACAACAAAGACACCGGCGCCTGCATCACCAGTGGATCCTATCCGGTGGACGCCATGGTCATCATCCCCTGCAGTATGGGGACGCTGGGAAGCATCGCCCAAGGGGTCTCACGTGACTTGATACAAAGGGCGGCCGACGTTATTTTGAAAGAGCGGCACAAGCTCCTGGTGGTGGTTCGCGACACGCCATTCAATCTCATCCACCTGGAGAATATGCGGTTGCTGACTCTGGCCGGGGGAGTGGTTTTTCCTGCTGTGCCTTCCTTCTACCATCGTCCCGTCAGCCTGGAGGATGCAGTGGATCAATTCCTCTATCGGGTCATGAAGCAACTGGGGCTGAATCCGCCCGACGCATACCAGTGGTCAGGGAGTAGCCCACGCGAGTAACTGGGCCGTCCGCCGAGTTCGCTTTTCCGCTCGAGGCTCGTGACCGGAGCGTCCCTCATGCGTGCTGATTATTTCCCAGGTTAAAAAGGTCATTCCGCCGGATATGGCAATTCTCAAAAAGCTTCAAATTGCCCTGGTGATGATTAAGTTTGAGCACACGGTATTTGCCCTGCCGTTCGCGCTTTTGAGCACGGTTCTGGCTGCTGGGGGCTGGCCCAAGGTCGGGAAACTACTCTGGGTCCTGATCGCCATGGTGGGGGCCCGCAGTGCAGCGATGGCGTTTAACCGGATTGCTGACTGGCGAATTGACGCCGAGAATCCCAGGACCCGGACACGCGCTCTTCCCGCGGGTCATCTCAGCCTGAGATTTGCCATAGGTTTTACGTTGGCTTCGAGCCTGCTTTTTGTGGTGGCGGCATATGCGTTGAACCCTCTCTGTTTCCGCCTATCATTCCCGTTGCTGGCTATCCTTTTCGCTTACTCCTACACCAAACGCCTCACGACATATTCCCACCTCGTCTTGGGATTCTGCCTGGGACTCGCGCCATTGGGGGCCTGGATTGCCATTCGAGGAGATATCCGACTGACGCCGGTCTTGCTGTGCTTTGTAGTTTTGCTGTGGACTGCGGGGTTTGATATCATCTACTCATGCCAGGATGTCGATTTCGACCGCAGCAGCGGATTGTTCTCCATCCCGAAACGATTCGGCATTCGCTCCGCTCTGAGGATTTCTTCAGGGTGTCATGTCGTCATGCTCTTACTCGTGGTCCTGCTTCTTTACTTGGAACATCTGGGCTGGATGAGTTACGCAGGCGCAGGACTGGTAGCTTCCCTGATTTGGTATGAACATAGCCTGGTACGTCCCGAAGACCTCTCGAAAGTCAACCAGGCCTTCTTCACAGTTAATGGTTATGTCAGTATCCTTTTGCTGTTGACTGTGGGGCTCGACAGGCTCCTGCACCAGGCGGGATTCGGGATTTGAGTGTCCTCAAGTCGTGTTCCCTCCCACAACGATAAGGCCGCGCCAGTCTCCCCTGATCTCCACAGATCTCCAGTTTCCTCCCGCAAAACTCATCCGGGCGTGTGGTATTATTAAACAGAGAGATTTCCAATCCTTGAAGGTTGCGGGGTTGCGCTAACCATGGATGCCTCTGACAATAAGGCCCGGCAGGGTGAGCAACGAGCGCACGAATTATGGGAGACCGGCTTGCAGCATTTGATGGAAGGGGACGTCTTTCGCGCGGTCGACCGCTTCAACGATAGCTTGAAAGTGCGTCCCACTGCAGAAGGTTATACCTATCGCGGCTGGGCGATCTCATTTCTCGGCCAATGGGAGGAGGCCATCACGGACTGCAAACGAGCCATCGACCTCGACCCTGACTTTGGAAATCCTTACAACGATATCGGGGTCTATTTGATGCATCTGGGGTTTCTTGACCAAGCCGTTCCCTGGCTGGAAAAGGCCAAAAGTGCTCGGCGCTATGAACCGAAGCGTTTCCCTTATTTAAACCTCGGCCATGTTTATATGGCGATGGGCGATCCGGGGCGGGCCCTCGGAGAGTATGTCAAGGCATTGGAATTGGACCCCGAAAATGACGTGGCCCGCAAGGCCATTGCCGGCATGGAACTGCGGATTCGGTAGCATTCTTGTTGTATGAAAATGGCCTGAAAGGCCCGGGGAGATTAGATCCTTTCGTGGGCGAGCAATGCGGTTTTGGAGGGCAGAACTCTGTGTGGTCGGAAACAGGCAAGACCGAAGTCGGCCTCACTGGGCTCGGCTCTCCGGAATTTCCATCCGCCCTGGCGTGTAGATCGGGAGCAGAAGCCGCGCGCAATATTTCAGAAATCGCAGCTGAACAACCTCCTGTGTCGCCCTCGCTGGACAGCCGCTTGAGCCGGATCACCTTCGGCAACGGCCGGAGGGTGAACTTTCCAATTCTCTTTGCTCCCATGGCAGGGCTGTCGCACGTGGCTTTCAGACAGGTCGTGCGGTCTTATCTCCCCGCCGGCGTCAGCACCCTGCTTTTCACTGAGATGCTCTCTACCCGCCTGCTTCCTTTCGAAGAGGTCGGAAGGACTCCGCAAACTCTGGTGGCCGAGGGAGAGGACGATCTCATCCCGCAACTGTTGGGCAACGAGGAACGTTGGATAAGGCCTTCCCTGGAGAGATTGATGGAAATCGCACCGGCGGGGATCGACATCAATATGGGCTGTCCGGTGAGCAAAGTGCTCAAGCACAACTGGGGCGTGGCCTTAATGGGAGACATCCGGTACGCGGAAACTGTAGTGAAGACCACTCGACGCCTGACCCTATTGCCCTTGTCCATCAAGCTAAGAACGGGATTGAGAGATGACCCGATCTACCTGGTGGAGTTTGTCAAGATGCTGGAGGAGTCCGGTGCAGATTGGGTGACTCTCCATCCACGCATCCAGACCCAGCACCGGAAGGGGAGAGCGAATTGGGAATATATCGGGCGGGTTCGAGAGGCAGTCCGGATCCCGGTGGTCGGGAACGGAGACGTGCAAGAGGCTTCCGATATCCTTCACATGCGCGAGATGACCGGTTGCGATGGCGTGATGGTAGCCCGCGTAGCCACGGCCCGTCCCTGGATCTTCTGGCAGATTGGAGAGTCCATGGGACTCCCTCCACCACCAAACCGCGAAGGGGAATGTGCTCCCCGGACTCCCCAGGAGGAGGGCCGGGAGTACCAGCGAGCTTTAAACCGCTTCTGCGATGAACTCGAGTCTCGCTTTCCCCCTGAGCTGCAAATGCCCCGCCTGAGACTCTACCTGGCGTGGGGTCACAAATGGCTCTTTTTCGGCCACTTTTTGTCGACCCGAGTCAACCGCTGCATCGACCTCCCGTCGGCGCGCCGGGTGTTCGAGGAGTTTTTCTCCAGCTCGAAACCCCTGCAGGGAAGAACTTCTTTGCAGTAACGTCCAGCGAGAGCGGTCCCGTGTGGCCCTAACGCTGCTTCCAGGACGAGGTTTCTGTGGAGAATTGAGTTGAAAAAAAGGGACTCTCCGTGTATTTTTCCCATCGGGGTTCCATGAAGCAGGCTGATTCAGCCTGCTTCTTTGTTTTATCATGACAGACTGCGGAATCCGGCAGACGGAGCGTTAAAGTAACATCTGCAAGAGAGGGAGAATCTGCCGATTCGGAGAATCCTGCCCAGGACAAACTCCCTGAGGAAAAAGACAATGCCGGCAACTGTGCCTTCGGAAAAAGATCAATTGAAAACCGCTCACCAGCAGGAAGATATCGACCTACTCTACCGGATGCTATTGATTCGGCGTTTCGAGGAACGGGCCTCCCAGTCTTACCAGCAACAGAAGATCGGGGGATTCTGTCATCTCTATATCGGCCAGGAGGCTGTGGCTGTGGGAGCTGTAGCGGCGGCACGGCACGACGATAACATCATCACCGCTTACAGGGACCATGGGCATGCCATCGCCCGAGGTGCTACCCTGAATGCCTGCATGGCCGAGCTCTATGGAAAGGTGACGGGGTGCTCGAAGGGGTTGGGCGGGTCCATGCATTTCTTCGACCGCGCCAACTCTCTATACGGAGGACATGCCATTGTCGGGGGACATTTGCCCCTGGCAACCGGTCTGGCTTTTGCCAGCAAGTATCGCAGTGAAGACCGCGCCACGCTCTGTTTTTTCGGTGATGGGGCTATTAATCAGGGGGCCTTCCATGAGGCCCTCAACCTGGCGGCTCTGTGGAAGTTGCCGGTGGTCTTTGTGTGCGAGAACAATCTTTTCGGCATGGGAACCCATATCGAGCGGGCCGCTTCGGTCAAAGAGCTGACCAATCGGGCCAAGGGATATGATATCCCTTCCATGATAATTAACGGGATGGACGTCCGGCAGGTCCGGCAGGGATTTCGCACTATCCTGGACGCCCTGCGCCATCGCCCGCATCCGTACTTCGTCGAGGCTCGAACCTATCGCTACCGGGGCCATTCGATGTCTGATCCGGCAACCTACCGGACCAAGGAAGAGCTGGAAAAACACCGGGAGGAGGACCCCATCACTCGCCTGAAAGCCGAACTGCTGAGTGAAGGCACGATCGATGAAGCGAAGTTCCAGGAGTTTGATCGTGAAGCCAAGAGACTTTCAGTGGAATCGGTCCGCTTTGCCGAAGAGAGCCCGGAACCAGCCTTGGAGTCTTTGTACGATTACACGTTTGTGAGTGGAGCAAACTCGTGAGAGAGATCAGCTATCGTCAAGCCTTGAATGAGGCCATGGAAGAGGAAATGCGCCGAGATCCCACGGTGTTCCTGTTGGGTGAAGAAGTGGCTGAGTACCATGGAGCCTACAAAGTCAGCCAAGGTCTTCTGGAAAAATTCGGTTCCGGCCGCGTCCTGGACACGCCCATCAGTGAAGCCGGGTTCGCCGGTCTGGCTGTCGGGGCGGCCATGGTCGGATTGCGGCCTATCGTGGAGTTTATGACTTTTAGCTTCTCGCTGGTGGTCTTTGATCAGGTGGCCAATAACACTCC
>JBGPHY010000213.1:0-8708 GCA_041484625.1 Terriglobia bacterium
GTGGACGCCTGCCTTTCGGAAAATCTAGGGAGCAACTCCATCTCGTTCCGGTTTGCAGGCGGTGGCGCGACTCGGTATCGGAGAAACTTGAGAGCTTGCTTCATTGAGGTATGTTTTTTGTATTACGGTTTCCTCGTGGTTCGTCGCGGAGATTTGGTTAACGCCTGGCTCAAAAAAGCCCCTGCTGAGGAAACCGAATTCAAGCTCGACATCCTGGGCCGTCTGATGGCATGCACCAGCCAGTTGGACATGTACATGACCAGCGTTCAGGTCATGCAGTGGTACGTGCAACAGTTTCTGTCTGGTAACTATGCCTTCCGGACTGCCGATAAACAGTCCGAAGAAGGACGATAGGGCGAAGCGTGAACGATCGCGCGGGCCGGAGGGAGGAGACACCGATCCCTTCACGGAGGTTCCCTCGCGGGGCCTTTCGACGGATTGAAAAAACTTTTTTAGTTTAATTAGTGAAATAGTATAATATTGATCTGGTTAATAATTTAGTCTATTTTGTAACATAAAAGACTTCCCCGGTAAGGCCCGCCATGCCCATTCTGCCGCCAATGGCCAGACCCAAGCCTATCCCGTTGGCCTCTGATCATGGGGTCAAGCTGGGCGCTGAGAGCAGGGGATCAAGGAACAAGACTGTGTTGCTCGGGATTGCACGCCTTTCATTGCTGTGGTACTCCAGTCTCGGTGTCGGGTTGGCAGGAGGGTCCACAGAGACTTCGCTTAAAGTCACACCTCAGACGATTGAGATGGGCACCTTTTATAACGGAGAAAAGGTCCGGATTGAAGGAATTGCGGTCCCGGGGTCCGAGGTGTTGGTCGTAGTCAAAGGCGCCAACAAGGATGAATTCTTTAACAGGAAAGGGCGGGTAGGTCCCATTTGGGTCAACGCCGATCGTGTGCACATTATGGGAATTCCCTCCCTTTTTCTTTCCTTTAGCGGCAGCTCAGTCAGTTCCATTCTCAGTCGCGAGGTTATCGACGCATGCCAGCTCGATGAGACCGCCGTGATGAAACACCTGCGCTGCAAGGTCCACTGCAAGTGCAAAGCACCTGAGGGCTCAGATCGCTGCCTTGGAGTCGAGCCCGACGAGACCTATCTGGAAACCATCAGGACGAATCTCCAGAGGCTGAAAACTCACGAGGGCATCTACCGGACCGCCAGCGGCACCGTCGAACTGGGGCAACCGGACAGCAAAGGCAGGTCTTTTTCCCTCGAGTTCCTGTGGCCTCGAAAGGCCCCTGCCGGTTCATATAACGTCGAGGTCTATCTCTGCTGTCAAGGCTCGGTTATAGGGCGGATGTCTGCCCCTCTCAGTGTTGTGGAAGTTGGGTTCCCTGCCCGGATGGCGTCCTTGGCGAAGGAGAATGGTTTGCTCTATGGGGTGCTTGCCGTCGTTGCTGCTGGGCTAGCGGGATTCGGAATGGATTTTCTGGCGTCTGGTCTTCGAAAACGGAAAGACAAAAGAAAGCGCCGGATTGCGGAAATTCAAGGGCATCCCACTTCACAGCCAAAGCCTGCTGGAAGCCCGGCCCAGCCTTCCACAGGGGCGCACCCCGAGAAGGCAGAGGATGCCCGCCTGCCCACCCACCATTGATTTCGAGGTGGGGAAAAGCCAGTCACTCTTGGTGTCAATCAAAGGCAAAGATTCTCGCTTGGAGGTTACTGAATGACTAAGGTCCCCGTTGAAACCGTGGCGAACGAAATGTTTCAGATGGTCACTGATTACACCGGCAAAAAGAATCTCAAGGCAGGTGACCTGACCAAGGCCATGATCGCCAAATATGGCGAAGAAGCCTGTGGCAAAGACGACTGCAAGCAGGCTATCCGGCTGCTGATTGACTCGGGCCGTTGTGTTTACAGCTATTTTGGCGGCTCTTACATTGTGCTCCCACCGAAGGAAGGCGCCGCACCAGAAGCCTGATTTCGGTCTGTGCATCGCAGACTGACTCCACCCGGATGGGATCTCCCTCCCAGCTAGAGTCGGCAGCTGGAGGGGGGTTGCGCCAAGAAGGGTCTTGGCCAGGAGCGGGGCGGTTTGGCGCTGCGCGAGGATGGTACTTTGATGATCGCTTCAAAGGGTTTGTTCCGGCCATGATCGTTTACTTGCAAGTAGCCGCATTTCAAGCATCATTCTGGGCCAGCGGCGCCCCTTTTCAACCAACCAGAGGAGGATCTTGATGAGTAATTTGGTACTACCCCATGGGAATTCTGAATTGAAACCGCTGCTTGTCGAACCCCAAGCCAGGCAGGCAGAACTGAAGAGGGCTGAAAGACTGAAAAAGGTCCCCATGACCAGCCGCGAAACCAGTGACCTGATCATGATGGGGATCGGAGCGTTCACGCCCTTGGATGGATTCATGGGCAAGGACGACTGGCAGGGGTGCTGCGATACGTGCAGCATGCCTAGCAAGAAGGGCCTGTTTTGGCCCATCCCCATTACCTTGTCGGCTGAGGAAAGTGTAGCCAATTCCATCGCCATTGGCGAGGAAGTGACGTTGTGGGACACCGAGACCTCGTCCGTCATGGGTACCATGAAGGTCACAGAGAAGTACACCATCAACAAGGAACAGGAGTGCAAGCAGGTGTTTCGAACCACGGACTCCGCCCATCCCGGCGTTCAGAAGGTGATGGAGCAGCATCCCATCAATGTGGCTGGCACGGTAAGAGTTCTCTCAGAATCCTACTATCCGGAGATGTTCCAGGGCATCTACCAGCGTCCGGCTGAGTCGCGGAAACTGTTTGAGGAACGCGGCTGGAACACAGTGGCGGCTCTCCAGTTGCGGAATCCCATGCATGGCTCTCACGCCTACCTGGCCTGGGTGGCCATCGAAGTTTGCGATGGCGTGTACATCCACCAGCTCGTGGGCAAGCTCAAGCCTGGCGACATACCGGCAGAGGTGCGCGTGAAGGCGATCGACGCGCTGGTCAATAAGTACTTTCGAAAGGACCGGGTCATCCAGGGCGGCTATCCTATGGAAATGCGTTATGCCGGACCACGCGAAGCGCTCTTGCATGCGGTGTTCCGCCAGAACTACGGCTGTTCGCATCTTATTGTGAGGCGCGACCATGCCGGTATCGGTGACTACTACGGCCCCTTTGATGCGCAGAAAATATTCAATGAGATCCCGGCCAATGCTCTGGCTCTCCGCCCCCTGTGCATGGATTGGACCTTCTACTGCTACGAGTGCAGCAGCATGGCCTCGATGAAGACTTGCCCTCATGAATCCAAAGCGCTCATCGATGAAAACGGGAACTACAAGGGCGGTGCCAGGCTGTTGCTTTCTGGCACCATGCTTCGAAAGCTCATGAGCGAGGGTAAACCTGTACCGCCGGAGTTTTCCAAACCCGAGGTCATTGCCATTCTGAAGGAGTACTACGACTCGTTGGAAGAAAAGGTCGAGGTAAAACTGCACGGCTTTGCCACGGGTACAGCAGAAAAGAAGAACTAGCAGGGCTTGCGCCAGCGGGCTGGGGCGCTCAAGGTTAGCGCCCCAGCCCGGCGCATTGGGTTGAGAGTGATTTTTCCGAGATGAGGGTCTAACTGGGAGAAGCGCTATGAAACAAGTGACAATGGCCCCGCAGCCGAAGGAAAGAACGGTGAATCGAACGGTGGTCCGGCTTCAGCGTGGCGACCTGACGGCTTTGCCAGTGGACGCCTTCGTCTTTTATGCGAAAGAGAATCTGGAACTTGGTTCAGGATTCGGAACAGCCATCCAGGTTCGAGGGGGCGAAGAAGTGAGGCGGGAGCTAAAAAACATCGGCAGCATCAGGATGGGCGAGGCCGTCATTACCCCAGCGGGAGGCCTGGTGGCGAAGCACCTGATTCATGCCTGCGGCCCGAAATTTCAGGAGGCGGACATGGAAAACAAGCTGCGCCATTGCGTGCTCTCCGCTTTGAAGTGCGCGGGACGAAACCAGCTGAAGACTATCGCCTTTCCGCCCATGGGTGCGGGTTTTTACGGCGTCCCGTTGGAACTGTGCGCGCGGGTAATGCTGGAAACCATCTGGAGTTTCCTCTTGGAGGAAACGGGGCTGGAAGAAGTGACTATCTGTGTGATCGACCGGCGTGAGTTTGTGACGTTTGAGGACAAACTCGAAAAACTTTGAAGAAGCTGGAGGTGATATGTACCAACCCAGTCCTCTTTTTCGTTTCGCGGAAGACAGGCTGCAGATTCTGGCTCTCAGCTTCATGGCCATTGTTTACTTGCTAAAGATCCTCTGGATCCTCAAGTTCCCTGCCGGCAGGGACCGCCAGGCACCGGCGTCGAATGCCAACACAAACGCCTCCCATGGGGCCTTGTATTCGCTCTTCATCATTGCCTTGCCATGGGCCATGCCCAGTACTCGCCGGCATCCCTTCCTTTATGTGCAGTTCGCTATTTTTCATCTTGGGGTCGCGGCTTCCATTGCGATGTCGTTCCTCATTCCCTACGGCCCCGGGTTGATCTCGAGCAGAGCAACGGTCGCGACGTTGCAGGCGATTTTCATCGTTGCCTTTATTGTCGGATTCATGCGCTTGGTCCGCAGGGTTGCGGACCCCTACGTCAGGTCAATTAGCACGCCCGACGACTACTTTTCGCTGGCGCTGCTTCTCGTTTGGTTTGCCTTCAGTCTTCTGGCTGCTCCCAACCGCCCGGAGAGAGGCGAGTGGTTCCTGCTCGGTTACTTCCTTCTTACTGCTTTCTTCCTGATCTACGTCCCGTTTAGCAAAATCTCTCATTACCTCTATTACCCATTTTCCCGTTGGTACCTGGGTAAGACCTTAGGACACAGGGGTGTTTATCCGATCAAGAGGGGCGGCGAACTGCGCGCGTGACGAGGAGATTACCCATGATCCGTCAGAAATCCTATAGAGCCCAAAAGGTCATCGAGCGGCTGCGACAGAAAGTGAATCGCCAGGTGCTGCTCTCGCTTGAGGCTTGTGTTCATTGCGGCCTCTGCACCGATGAGTGTCATTACGTGTTGTCCAACCCGGGGGATGTTACATACGCTCCGGCTTATAAGGCTGGAATGCTTAGAAAGCTCTTTAAGGCGCACATCAACTGGACCGGCCGATTAGCCCCCTGGTGGGTGGCCGCAAAAAGCGTTTATTCAGACGAGGAACTGGAGGAGTTTAAGGATGTAGTGTTCGGCAAGTGCACGAATTGCCGGCGCTGCTCACTCAACTGCCCGATGGGTGTCGACATGGCGTCCTTCAACCGGATGGCACGCGGACTGCTAGTGCACGTTGGCATCATGCCCGACGGTGTGGCGACCGTGGCCAAAGACCAGTGGGAAATCGGCAATCAGATGGGAATATCCCAGGAGGATTACCTCGAGACGCTCGGATGGATGGAAGAGGAACTAAGAGAGGAATATGACAACCCCACCATCGAAGTTCCGATCGACAAGATGGATGCTGATGTTGTTTACGCAATCAATCCTCGCGAAGCAAAGTACGATCCGCGCACCATTGCCGAGGCCGCCGCCATTTTTCACTTTGCGGGCGAAAACTGGACGATGGCGAGCCAGGGCTGGGATATGACCAACTTCGGTCTGTTCAACGGCGACGATGAACTAGGCGGCGCCGTGGCCAAGCGTGTCTACGATGCGGTTCAGGAACTTCGAGGAAAAAAAATGGTCGTCTCCGAGTGTGGACACGGGTACCGCTCCACCCGTTGCGAAGGGCCCAACTGGAGCCGGACCGATGTGAACTTTCCGATCGAAAGCTCCATTATTACCATGCTTCGCTACATCCGCGAAGGCCGGATTAAGGTCGACAAAACGAAAAATTCCCTGCCAATGACCTACCACGACTCGTGCAATATGGCTAGAAGTTGCGGAGTGACCGAAGAACCCAGGGAATTGTTGAACCTGGTGTGCACCGATTTCCGCGAGATGCATCCCAATCGGGCCGATAACTACTGTTGCACGGGGGGTGGGGGCGCGATGTCGATGTCAGAATACTCGTCGCGAAGGCTCAAGTCGGCCAAGATCAAGGCCGATCAGCTCCGCGCCACCGGGGCCAAGGTGGTGGTGACTTCCTGCCACAACTGCGTCGACGCGTTGTTTGACCTTATCAAATACTACAAGCTCGACATGCAGGTGAAACTGCTCGTCAACCTGGTCTCGAACGCTCTGGTCATTCCGGAGCAGCTGCGTGGAAGAGAAGAACCGAAGCGAGCCAGGCTGCTCGAGGGTTACAAGATCCTGGTGATCGACGACGAGCCTGACGTCAGGGTCTATCTCAGCATGATCTTCCGGGACCAGGGCGCCCAGGTGATAGACGCACCAGACGCCAACCAAGCCATGCGTGCCATCAAGAACGTAAGACCGGACCTTATCACGCTGGATCTGGTGCTGCCTAGGAAGACCGGTGAGAAGCTATATTGGGAGCTAAGGAAGGATGAGAGATATGCCAGCCTTCCAGTGGTCGTCGTGTCCGGTTATGCCAGTATTGACGAACCCAAGATAGATTTCCACAGGTTCATCGCCGAGAAAAACATAGCTGAGCCCGAAGGATTCCTTGAGAAACCAGTGGATCGTGAGAAACTCCTTGAAACGGTCCTAGCCGTATTGGCGTCAAAAGTGCAGACAAGAATTAGGGACTCGCAATAAGGGGATGCCATGCTAGAAAGCCCATCTTCCGGTTCTGCCCAGGGGAGCTTCGACGTCCACAAACTGGAGTGCGGCCGGCTATTCGACGAAGTCCCCTGTTATATCTCGATCCAGGATCGCTCCTTCCAGGTGCTGCAAGCCAACCGGAAAATGATCGACGAGTTCGGCGACCCCATTTCCCAGTTCTGCTACGCAGCCTATAAAGGACGAAGGGAACGCTGCCCGGAGTGCCCAGTGGCACGAACCTTTGATGACGGAAAAGATCACAGCAGCCAGGAAAAGATTTTCGACCGACACCGCCTGCCGCACGACGTGATAGTCAATACCCGGCCTCTTCACAATCAGGCTGGTGAAATCATCGCCGTCATGGAACTCTTCACGGACATCACCGTCCAAAAGGAACTGGAGAACCGCCTGCAGGATAGCCTCATGCGCTACCACGACCTTTTCGACCTGGTTCCTTGCTATATTTCCGTCCAGGACCGCGACTTTCGCATCCTTGAGGCTAACCGGTATTTCAGGGAGAGCTTTGGCGGGCGCCCGGGCGTGCACTGCTACGAAATCTACAAAAAGCGTGCTGACCGCTGTCCTCGATGTCCGCTGGCTGAGACGTTTCAGGACGGCCGGACGCACGAGAGTGAAGAAGTGCTCATTGATGACATGGGCAAGAAAGTGTGCGTGGTGGTACACACCGCTCCCATTCGGGACCTCCAGGGTAACATCACGTCGGTCCTGGAGGTGTCCGATGACATCTCCGAGATTCGAGCCTTGCAGGACAAGCTTGCCTTGCTGGGACGGCTCGTGGGCACCATTGCACACTCTATCAAGAACGTTTTGGAGGGACTGCGCGGGGGCGTGTACATTGTTAATCTGGGATTCCGCGACAACAACCAGGCTGATATCCGCACAGGATGGGAAATGGTGGAACGGAACGTCGGACGCATCTCCAACATGATCATGGACATGCTTTACTGCACCAAGGAAAGGTCGCCACGCCGCCTCCCGGTTTCACTTGCCAAGGTCGCGCGAGAGATCGTCGATCTCCTCTCACCGCGTGCCCACGATCTCGGAGTCCAACTGGAATCGGAATTCAGCGACAATGTTGGCGTCATCCTCGGCGAACCGAAAGACATCCGCGCGCTGATCTCTAACCTGGTCGGCAATGCCATCGACGCATGCCTTTCGGATCAGAACGAACAGAAATCCCATCGCGTAATCACCAGGCTATTCCGCGAATCCGGCCAGGTTGCGATCGAGGTGGAGGACAACGGCACCGGCATGGATGAGGAAGCCCAGAGCAAGCTTTTCACCATGTTCTTCTCCACCAAAGGCACGTTCGGCACCGGCCTCGGGCTGCTGATCTCTCAAAAAGTGGCGACCGAACACGGCGGTACGATCTCCGTACGGTCGGTGCTAGGAGAAGGCTCAACATTTACTGTGAGACTCCCGCTGGAGGCGAAATCATGACTGGCAACCTGCACAGGGGGAAAAAGATTCTTGTCGTCGATGACGAGAAAGACGTTCTCCTTTATCTGGCCAAGCTGTTCGAAGACAATGGCTATGGTGTGGTTTGCGCAAGCGGCGGTAACGACGCCCTCGAGAGCGTTGAGAGAGAAAGGCCGGATCTCATCACTCTCGACCTGTCCATGCCCGACAAATCAGGGGCTAGGTTCTACCGGGAAATCAAAGCAAAGCCCGAACTGAGTCACATCCCTGTCGTCTTTGTCACTGGTGTCACGGGATTCGGTGGAAGCTCTGACGATACGGAGCGTTTTTACAGCAACAGGCGTCAGGTGCCGCCGCCAGACGGGTTTGTCGCCAAACCGATTGATCCGGACGAGATGCTTAGCCTGGTGGACAGACTCATTTGACTTGCCCAGGCTTTGCGCTGCGGAGGATATTGCGTCCTGCCTTGGGATCCGGGCTGTGGGAATTCAGAGGAGAAAACAATGACTATGCTGCTGTATGGGGTGATTTACACGTCGGCGCTGGTTTTTCTCTCGGCCTGCGTAATCAGGGCTGTTCGTTACGCGAGAATGCCAGTTCATCTCCGCTGGGAGCTTTACCCCGTGCCCCATGAAGATGCAACCCGGGTTAAGCA
>JBGPHY010000214.1:0-8659 GCA_041484625.1 Terriglobia bacterium
CGGCGGGACGGATTCATTCGGAGCCGAACTCGGGCTCGCAGGAACGCGTCGAACCTGGGAGATAGGAAGTGTCAGGTCTTTATCGAACTGCATCCGGAACATCGTTCCGACCGGCAGGCGAATCTCCTTTCCCTTGCTTAACAGCCAACCGGCTATGGCACCGGCCGCCGGTCCGGCAATGGCCGCGCCCACATTGCCGGTGGCAATGGCCACAGGGGTGGTGGCTAGCGACCCCAGGCCAGCCCCTTTGGCTGCGTTCCCCAGGTCATGGCCAATGCTACTGTTGGCTTTCAGCTTTCCCTCCTCGTCGGTCTTGATTTTCTCGTCGTTGGTCATGTCGTCTGCCGCTGCGATCGAGACGACGACTGGTTCTGAACCGTAACTTGTTGTCATTTCGTTAATGAGGGCATAAACCTCCGCCCGGCCCTTGAACCGCTTGGCCGGCTGGATATAGGTAATCCTCCCGGTCAGCTCGGTTCCCCGCGGCAGCACATGCTGGCTATCGATGCGCAGGATCTCCGTGAGCACCACGGCCAGAGGATCGCCCACCTCGGAAATTTTAGAGCTGATGGGTGTCTGTAGCGACGAGCGGAATTTCGTGCCGGCACGAACAACCACTTTCTCACCCTCCTGGGCTTGAGCATTCATCGCCCAGAACCCAGCCAATGCCACAATCCCAGCTGGAACAAGACGTAACACATTCATTTTATTAAAACTTATACTGAAATACGGCCTAAAAGCGCCCCCAGCGACGCTACCATGTGCCAACAGCATTGAGAACCTCCTAAAAGGGGTCCAGTCATTTGAGTTCGATTTCAAAAAATAGGAGATTCTGTTTGGTTTTCAAATTTCGAACCTCCGGTATATAAATTTTGAAACCGCTCAGGGATTTAGGGTTGCCTTGGATCTGAAAAAAAACAAAACCGAAGCTTGTGGAATCTGGAGCAACGCGCGCCTCCTTGAGAGATTTGTTGCTGAAATCGGTCCCCAAATCAAAGGCTTCTCCCTGGCCGCCATCTCGCCGGGGCAGGGGAAAAGGTGTCGGAACCGGCCTTCGAGATGTCCCTCGGGATTTATTGAGAAGTGTCTGTACCACCTCCTCGGCAGGGATTTGGCCGATCGAGCGATTCTTGGAATCAAGCAGCGTGACATCCTCGCCACTTAAGAGCACAGGTTCCTCTCCCTCGTTGGTGAGGATAATATTGACCGGGACAATCCCCAGCTTCTCCAGGTCTTTGGCATCGAAGGCGGTCACAATCTTCTCTTTGGTAAGATAGGGGTCAGCCGCAATGACGACCTTCCCCTGCCGCTGGTAGCTGGGGTAGGTGGAAGCCCGATCGACCTTGACTTTTACACTCTTGTATCCACCCAGGAGCGGCACGCTGCAACAGAGCACTAACAGGCCGATGCCCAGAATCAGTTGGCGGGCCTGAGGGGCTCTTAGGAGAATTTTATGGGAGCACGACACAGCAGACCTCCTCGCATGTAAAGATCGAAAGGCATGGGAAAAACTGCCCTTTAAGTATAGAATGAAACCCCCAGCTTCAACAGCTCTTGTGATGGCAAGAAAGAGATTTTTGCCTCCCGTCGCGGCCGACTGAATAGCTGGACAATCGAAACGTGCAACCTTGCATCCACCAAAAAATCGGCCAGTTCCCCCTCGGCGTCTGGGCGCCAACTCTCCTCAGACAGCCCCGGATTCCGCTCAGAGGGCTGGGGCTATCCCTGATGTGGCACGGGCTCCTGCTGGCCTGCGTGAGTTGGCTCCCGCTCCCGCAAAGGAGTCGGAGCGGGATCGACCTGGAGAAGGAGCCCGTCACCTACTACCGTCTTTCCATGGATTTTCCTGACATAGCTCCGCAACCGCCAGCGCCACAACAGGAGAAACCCCTTGCTGCAGCACCGCAACGGAGAAAGGAGGACCCTACGGTCAAGGCCAACGTCGAGGTCAGCGTTCATCCCCAAGAGCCCAGCCCCACTCAACAGGTCCTTGTGCAGCCGGATGTCCGACCCGTCTCTGTGCTGCCTCGGCTGCATTTGCCCAACATCTTGCTTCAGCCGGCCAGACCGGCTCGAGGCGTTGAGGCCCCTGTGGCGGTTCCCGAGATTTCCGGAGATCTGTCGAAAACCGCCCAGCGCCTTCCTAAGGCCGAAGACCCTGGCCTACTTCTAAATCAGCCGAGGACGGCCCGAGGCATTGAAGCCCCTGTGGCAGTTCCGGAGATTTCCGGGGATCTGCCGAGAGATGCCCAACCCCTCTCGAGGGTCGAAGTGGCAGGACTGCTCCTGATTCAGCCCAAGACGGCCCGGGGAATCGAACCGGCCGTAGCCTTGCCGGAGATGTCCGGCGATTTCCAACGCGATCTGAAGCAAGGTGAGACTCTGCCTGCCAGCGCCGCCGCACGACCCCGGATTGGCGCCCCCCCCCCATTACACCAATCCGCAATGCTGTTGGGAGATGGCCCTGGCGGGCCCGGGAATCAGGACATCTCCTCCACAAGCAAGACCCCCCTTCTGGCATACTCCTTGGATCCCGAATTGCCAAAGGGGGAATTGTCGGTGCCGAAAACCCAGACTCGAGGGAGCCTGAAAGCTGGCCCCGAATCCGGTCTGGCAACCACTCCACCTTCGGGGAACATCGAGTATGGAAATGCCCAGATCACCATACCTGGGGTTTCGATCCGGAATCCCAATCCCCTGCCACCCACAGCGGCCGGCCGGATGGTGATTCAGGCTCCCGGACCTCCCCCGAGGGAAGAGACGCCCAAGGAGCCGGAGAAACCACCGTCCAAGTTGCTCATCGACTATCTCCCCACCAGGACACAGCCTCTCAAGCTTGGAGGGACAGAGACGAAAGCCCCTTTGCCGGCCCTGGATTCCCCCCTGTTGGAAGCCCAGCGTCAGGGTTTGGTGGTGTATACAGCAGCCATCAATGCTCCTAATTTCACCAGCAAGAGGGGGAGTTGGATCTTCCGGTTCACCGAACTGCAGGGAATGAGCACTCCGGGCCTAAAACCTCTCAACGACTCTTTCTCCCGCCGAAACTGGCTGACTGCCCCTTCGGCCGTTTTTAAGGTTGATCCACGTTACCCGCCGGAAGTCATCCGGGACCATGTCGAAGGACAGGTGGTTCTCTATGCCATCATCCGGAAAGATGGAACAGTCGATCCCCAAAGTATCAGGGTACTCCAGAAACTGGATCCTCGTCTGGACGTGAGCGCCCGTGATGCCCTGCTGGCGTGGAAGTTCACGCCCTCGACCAGGGACGGGGAGCCGATCGACATCCAGACCGAGGTCACCATCCCCTTTTACTCCCACAAGGACCCCTTTCAAAAATAACGTGAGGGTGGACTAAATCGTGGGGGAGCAACTGCACCCCCGCTTGACGGCTCCGTCGCGATATCTTAATCTAAGGCGATTGCTTGAAGCGGAAATCCTCGCACACGAATCGTGGACACTGCGTATGGCCTCTATCAATCGCCGCAAGACGGTGACCGTTCAGACGGGCTCAGTCCCGGTGGGGTGCGGGCACCCTATCGTGGTGCAGTCCATGACCAACACGGACACGGCTAATGCAGCAGCCACTGCCGCGCAGGTTCTGGCGCTGGCCCGCGCAGGCTCTGAACTGGTGCGGGTCACCGTCAATACTCGCAAGGCGGCTGCGGCGGTTCCCGAAGTGGTCGGTCGGGTACGCGCTGAGGGGGTGGAAGTGCCCATTGTGGGGGATTTCCACTTCAACGGCCACCTGCTGCTGAACGAGTACCCTGAATGTGCCGGGGCCTTGGCCAAATACCGTATTAACCCTGGCAACGTGGGGGTCGGGAAGTGGCACGACGAGAACTTTCAAAAGATGATCGGGGTGGCTCTGCACCACGGCAAACCGGTACGCATCGGCGTGAACTGGGGCTCTCTCGACCCGGCACTGTTGGGTCGGCTAATGGATGCAAATGCCCGCTTGCCTTACCCGAAGAGTGCGCGCGAGGTGACTTTGGACGCCATCGTGGCCAGCGCCTTGGAGTCGGCGGAACTGGCTGAGCGCTGTGGTCTCCCCCGCGATCACATCATTCTCAGTGCCAAGGTGTCGAGGGTGCAGGATCTGATCGACGTTTACCGGGATCTGGCCCGCCGCTGCGAGTATCCTCTGCACCTCGGCCTCACCGAGGCCGGGATGGGATCCAGGGGAATTGTCCTCAGCACGGCGGCCTTGGCTGTTCTGCTCCAAGAGGGGATCGGGGACACCATCCGGGTTTCCCTCACTCCGGTACCGGACGGGGACCGAACCGAGGAGGTCCTGATCTGCCAGCAGATCCTCCAGTCCCTGGATATCCGCAGCTTCGTGCCGCAAGTGACCGCATGTCCCGGGTGTGGTCGAACCACCAGTACCTTCTTCCAGGAAATGGCCCAGGAGATCCAAACCTACCTTCGCAACCGGATGCCTTTTTGGAAGCAGGAGTATCGTGGCGTGGAAGAGCTGAAGGTGGCGGTCATGGGCTGTGTCGTCAACGGCCCCGGCGAATCCAAACATGCCAACCTCGGGATCTCTTTGCCCGGGACAGGAGAGGACCCCAAGGCTCCCGTTTTCGTGGACGGAAGACTCTTGACCACACTGCGAGGCGCTTCCCTGGTGGGCGAGTTCATCGCCATCCTGGAAAACTATGTGGGCAGCAGGTACGAGGCTCTGGCCAAGCAGGAGAGAGCCTGACCCTCCTTACTCAAAGGGATGGAGGTGTGAAAGGGGAAAGCGACGTGCTCAGCTACATGGAAAGAGGATCCGGTACTCCCCTGGTGTTGCTTCATGCCTTCCCGCTCCAACGGCGGATGTGGAACGCCCAGCTGGAAGCCTGGGGCCGGGGTTTTCGAGTGATCGCCCCCGATTTCCGCGGTTTTGGTGAATCTCCGCCAGGGGAGGAGGACTCCCGCATGGAGTCCTTTGCCGATGATGTCTATAGCCTGCTGGGGCAACTTCAGATAGAGGGCAAGGTGGTATTGCTGGGGCTCTCCATGGGCGGTTACGTGGCTTTTGAATTCGCCAGGAAGTACCCCGAACGGCTTAAAGGCCTTGTGCTGGTGGCCACACAACCGATTAACGATTCGGAAGAGGCCAGGAAATCCCGCTACGAGCTGGCCGACCTGGTCCGGACACAGGGTGTCGACGTGCTTGTGGAACGCATGACCCCACGACTCTTGGGCAAGACCACTCGGGAGACACGGCCGGAAATCGTAGAGCGGGTCCGACAGTTGATTACGTCCAACTCCGCCAAAGGGGTGGCTAAAGCCTGCATCGGTCTGGCCTCTCGGCGCGATTCCACGCCGGTCCTGGAAAGAATCGGGGTACCTACACTTGTTGTGGTCGGTGGTGAGGATCCTGTTGTCCCCAGCGGACAACTGGACCTCATGAAGAGAGATATCCGTTTCGCTAGGCTGGTAGTCCTCGAGCGGAGTGGACACCTCGTAAACCTCGAGCAACCGGAAGAGTTCAATCGCATCGTTTGGGCATTTCTGGAGGGACACCTGGCATGAAAGTATCCGTTTCGCTTCTGAATCTCAGGAAAATGGCGATTCAAAAGGAGGCGGAAGTCACTTTTCGGGAGTCCGCCTCGGGTCGGGCTTGGAAAGTTTCCGGCGACGGGATTGTAAAGTTCGCCGCACCAAAGCCTTGGGGGACTCCCGTGGACCACAACCCCGAATCGGTTCTGCAGGCTGCCGACGAATTTCTTCTGACCAGCCACGGGCAGAGCCGACGCCTGACGCGGTCAGAAATGGAAGCATTTCTTGCCAGGATTTTCCAGCGCACGACAACCAGCCAGCAAGAGGCTGAGGATTGAAACGGCTTGAGGCGGCAAGTGAACAGCGTCCGCGTGGAGGCAATGCTGAAGTCTAGCTGCAGCGCAGAGCCTCTGCTCGCGCCACTCTTCGCCCTCTGCCTCCTGGTCAGTCCGGTTCTGGGGGAGAGTCTTCGTGCTCCCCAAGAGGTTTTTCCGCCAGGTGAACGACTGATCTATGAGGTTCGCTGGCATCCCCCGGCCTGGATGTTCTTCTTTCCCACGGTAACTGCCGGCGAACTTGTTTTCCAGGTTTCCGATTCTTCCCCGACGGCAGCGAATCCGGTCCTGCGAATCACCGTCGATGCTGTTTCCTCCGGTTTTCTTCCAAAAGTCGCGGGCATTAGTGTCAAGGACCGCTTTGAGTCAGTCATCGATGCCACAGATTTTTGCTCCCTGGGTTTGACCAAGTGGTTGCGGGAAGGCAACCGGCAACGGGATATTTATCTCACCTTTGACCGGGGCAAAAGGACGGGCCGCTACTTGGCATATGACGTCGGGCAAAATCCTCGCGTGGAGCTGAAGAATCAGGAAGCCGAAAACCTCCCGGCCTGTGTTCAGGATCTGGTTTCCGCCATCTACCATTCGCGGCTTCTTACGCTCGAGATGGGCCGGGAGTATCCTTTGACCATCGCTGATGACGGGGTCGTAAAGGAGGTGCTCCTGCGGGTTGCCGGCCTGGAGAGAGTGGGTTCCGCAGCCGGGTCTTTCAGCGCACTGCGAGTCGAGGCCCTCTCGGTGTTTGGCGGGCTATTCCGCCAAGGGGGTTCGCTGGTAGTATGGCTCAGCGATGATGGCAAACGAATTCCGGTGTGTTTTGAAGCCAAGGTTAAACTGGGAAAGGTTTTCGGCTCGATTAAGAAGGTGGGGTGCGTGGTGGGGATCGAACCTAGGACCACCCGTCTCCATATTCAAAAATAGAACCACCATTTTCATCGGAAAAAGGGGAACATCGACATGACACGAGCCCGGTTTCTTATCCCGCTGATTCTTCTCTCGGTCCATCGGTGTTTTGCCACGTTTTCCATAGTGGCAATCGACCCTGAAGCGGGCGAGATGGGGATTGCAGTCGCGTCCCGCGTCCTCGCCGTGGGCGCGTAGGTTGGTTGGGCCGAAGCAGACACCGGAGTTATCGCACGCCAGGCCGATCTGAACCTGGGATACGGGGCGCGTGGGATTGAACTGCTGAAGACGGGACTCAGTGCCCAGCAGGTGCTTGATCGCCTCCTCGTGGAGCATCCTTCCAGCGCCCACCAGATCGCCGTAGTGGATGCCAGGGGAAACATTGCAGTCTCCACCGGTCCGGAGGCGCTTAAATGGCACGGGCACAAGAAAGGAGCCAACTATTCAGTTCAAGGCAACGTCCTGGTGGGTCCTCAGGTCATCGAAGCCATGGCGCGGGCCTTTGAACAAGCCCAGGGACCCTTGGCCGAGCGCTTATTCGCGGCCTTGAAGGCTGGTGACGATGCAGGCGGCGATCGACGCGGTCGGCAGTCTGCTTCCATGCTGGTCGTGAAGAAGAAGGGTGGGTTCGGTCAGGACAATGACCGCGAGGTTTGCATCACGGTCGACGACCATCCAAACCCTGTTCCGGAATTACGCCGCTTGTTAAATGTCCAATTGGCCTGGAATCTATCTTGGTCAGAAGGCCCGCTCATCACGGCAGGCAAGATTCAAGAGGCCAGGACTCTCGCCCGGCAAGCGCTTGCGTTCGTGCCCGACAACTCCTACTTCCACATCGACCTCGGCTTTCTAACATATCTTACCGGACAGCGTGAAGAGGCCCTGCGACACTTCCAAGAAGCACGCCGCATGGATAAGCACTTTGCAGATGTCTGGGACACTTACAGGGGTGAAGCCGCGTTTAAAAGCGTATTCGAAGATCGTGAGCTTGTGGAGAAAGTCTTCAAAGGGCAATGAGTCATTCTGCCTATCCTGTCGAGGCCCGGCCGCGGTGATTGGCGCACCTGTTCGGAGCAGGAGACGCTGCGGAGAGAAGGAGAGTATCTTCCGACTCCCGTCACAAAGTGCCCTCTTCTGTCCTGCTCCGAGAGTTGGTTGTCATGGCGGCCATGACCGGTGATTCATCGTCACTATGACTGATTCAATTTCTTCTCGGGAGAACCCTATGGAAACCTGTAAGAGCTATTGTCTTTCCCCTCGCCGGGCATGGAGCTTCCGCCTAGCTCCAATGGTTCTGATGATCTCGGGGATCCTTTTCACCTTGAGCTGTGCAAAGGCCCAGAAGACGATTCCGGGCGGCAAGGCCAAGGAATACTCTATCGAGCAGTTTCTCAACACGACCGATCTTTTCGGAAGCTCGTTCTCCCCCGACGAAAGCTCCATTTTGTTTACCAGCAACAAGACAGGCATTTTTAATGCTTTCGCAATTTCTGTAGAAGGCGGCGACGCCCGGCAACTGACTAAATCCGAGAAGGAGAGTACCTTTGCCATCGGCTACTTCCCCAATGACAACCGGATACTGTATTCCCATGATCAGGGGGGTAATGAGAACGATCACTTGTACGTGTTGGAAGCGGATGGCAAAGAGAAGGATCTGACTCCCGGAACAAAATTGAAAGCCAACTTCTTGAAGTGGAGTCACGACGGTACGGCATTCTACTTCTCGACCAACGAGCGGGATTCGCATTTTTTCGATATTTACAAAATGGTGATCTCCAACTTCCAGCGCCAGTTGCTCTTTCGAGACTCAATCGGCTATGACTTTGGCGATATTTCCAAAGACGAGAGATTCATTGCATTCTCCAAGGCCAATACCACGGCCGATATCAACATGTTCGTGTACGACTTGAAGACGAAGACGATGAAGCACCTCA
>JBGPHY010000215.1:0-8646 GCA_041484625.1 Terriglobia bacterium
ACCGAGAGAATATCCTCAAAAGCCTCAAAAAACGGGCTGCTTCTCTCGGATATACACTGGTTGAAAACGCAGCACTTAACCTGCAAGTTTCTTAGAAGATTGATAGCCTATGCGGACTAAGGTAACACCCTAATGACCGTTGCCTTGATGGCACTGGTTTTGGAGTCCAGTTCATCTTTCACGGTGACGGCAATTCTCCGTCCGGGTTTGAGATCCTTCACCTTCAGAATGTTCCCTGCGAGATCGCGCATTACCGTTTCATTTCCAATGTAGAAAGACTGCGAAAGCACAATGTTTTGGGAGTCAATTCGTTCCACCGTTCCTTCAGCGTCTCCAGCGAAGAACTGAACCCGATTTGGTGCCCGGCCCGATCGTAATTCCGGAGCAGGGGTAGGGGAACTGCCGGGGCCAGTGGGTACAGGAATGCGGTCGGCGGGGCCGGAGTAGCCGCCTCGGCCTCGGCTCTCCGGGCGGGTGCCGCTAGGATCTGTAATCGCGGTGGGAACCCGGGTCGCTGGGGCGCCATGGTCTGCGGCTTGGGTGACTGTCTTCCCGGTCTCTCCTTTCCTGGAGACTGCGGGGGCGACGATGTAGATCCGCCTGGTTTCAAACGTCCCGTCGGGTCGGGTCTTTCCCTTGGCCAGCACCTGGTCTCCACTATCCAGTTCAGACCGCTCTGAAACCGCCCCGGGTTCCAGAACCCAGCAGGCCTCTGAAATCCTGAGAGTCCGGCGAATCGTCAGCGTGTTCTTCGACACGTCGATAATTTCACCCACACTCTCCCACGGGTACAGTTCGATTCTTCCTGCGTCTGCCGACGTCAAGGCCAAACTCCCCAACAGCAGGAGGATACCAAAAGGGGTGACCCCATGGGAAATCCCGACAAGACGAAGACCCCAACCCTGACCCATCTGCATAGTTCCTCCTCAGTTCATTGCCCGATTTCCCAACGGTCCTTGAAAAGACCTGCCGCTTTGGCCGCTCCCTGGTCATCCAGAAGCAAGTAGTCAGCATTCCGATCGGGGAACCAGGACGGCTGAGCCAGCCGCCTCAGATTCTTTAGCCCCCTGGCTGTCCCGGCGGCATGGATGTAAACATAACGGCCCGGAGCCAGTGGATTAGGGTAGATCAACCGGTAGGCCACGTCTTTCCCTCTGACGGTCTGGCTTCCCGCCCGGATTTCTCCATCCTGCTCCAGCAATGGGAGCTTCTCTCTCATGCGAGCCACCAACCGGTTGAGGGCCGAACTACCCACCAGGACTAAATTATAGGCCTCTAGTTCACTTGCAGTCACGTCCTTATCTGCCACGATCCTCCATCGCACTTTGATTTCGGGCCCCCAATTGGCCAGTTCTTCTGCCAACTCTTTCGAGGCTTTCTGGGTTTCTGCGTCTCCTCCGGTTCCATACACATACATATGCCGGGCAGCCTGTGCAATTGTCCGATTGCGGAATCCTGCTTCCATGTGGTCTGGAGGGCCGACCGGGCCAGAGTCCCATTTCTTCTGCACAAAAGACCCATCCGGTAACTGCGAGAAACTGAGGACCTCGCCTTGGGGAACCCCAGAAAAAGCGACCTTTCCAGCCACCTCAACCTGGATGCTTTCCCCGGCGGGAACCAGCTGGGGATCCAAGAGAATCGAGAAGGCAGAAATGTTCTCCGCCTGGATCGCAAAAATCTTTTCAGTCAGATTCCCTTCAATACGAGCCAACTCCAGTCCTCTCTTAATCTGATCGATCCGCAACCAGTAGGCCTGGCTGTAACGCAGGGAGAAGGTGGAATAGACTACCCTTTTGGGGAAGGGGTTACGCTTAACAGAAGCCAAAACCTCGAAGATATTTCCATCCCGATAGCTCAAATCCCAGGCGAAATGATGAACTCCGGGTAATTCAAAATATTGGACGCTCTTCCCCAGTCAGCCGAGGCCCTTGAACTTTTCCGCCATCCGCCGCGAGGCCTCCACTGGGACGGCGGGGTCCATATCTCCATGGTAAATGAAGACCAAGAGATTTCCGGCGTTCTCGGCAATGGCGCTTGGACGGGTCAGGGAGAACAACAGCTGGTCGTATTTTGAGAGAGACTGTGGCTTGAAGAACAAATCAACGTCAGCCACCCCGCACACAGGGACAATGGCGGCGAACTTGTCAGGGTAGCGCAAGCCGATATGCCAGGTACCACCGCCACCCATCGACAGCCCGGTCAGATAGACTCGATCCGGGTCCACGTGATAAGCCTTCTCGACATCGGCAATCGCCCGCAAAACGTCCTGCTCACCGATTCCGCTGTAACCGGCGGTTTCTCCGCGGCCATACGGGGAAACCACGATGAAACCCACCTGCGGGAAATCCACCTCGTTTCGTGTGGCCTCATAGTCGGATTCTCCGGGGCGGTTTCCAAAGCCGAAAACCCGACGGATGTTTATACGATGATTCGAAGTAGCCCCATGCAGGCTGACCAGGAGAGGATAGGATCGCGAGGGAGTATAGTCCCTGGGAAGATAGAGCGCATAAGGCTGCAACGTATTGTCCAGGTCGGACCGGTAGGCCTTAACCATAACGCCCGTTTTCCCGGCGTAAGGGTCTTTGCCTGCGGCCAGTTGTTCGGCGGATCTCTTGGCTTCCTCCAGGTTCCTCTTGACAAAACCCCAATCGCGGTGGGCTTGACCAAAGTCATACCAGCTTCGTTCGGCATCCTCCACAAGCATTTCGACTGATGGCAAGCTGATGCTCTTCAGCAGGGAACTGTCGGTGGCCAGTCGTTGAGTGGCTGTTTGGACAGCATTTCGTGCGGCCTCAAGGAGAGGCGAGTATCCCGGAGTCAGAAAAATGATCTCGCTTCGCGTCATCAGCAACTGCCCATCCGGCTGGAGGAATCGGCCTGCCAGGAAATATTCGCCCTCGCCGACTGACGGGACGGTCCACTGGACCTCCCCGTGAATTTGAGACGGTGAGGCTTGAACCAACACCTCGCCTACATCTTGGAGCTTCCTGCCGTTCATGTCGTAGAGTGTGATAGCTACCCGGAGAGTCAGGGAATGATCGACCCGAGTGTCTTCCGGCAGGCGAAACTTGAGCGTCACGGACTCAGACGGAGAGAACGCCCGTCGTTTCACCAGCCAAGGGAGGGTCGGACTGCCTTCAATTTCGCTGGAGTGGTTGTAAAAACGTCCCGGGTAGTCCGGTTCCGCAGTTAGTTCCAGCCTCTCCGCCAGGTCCTTGGGGAGTTGGAGTATTTTGGGTGGCCGTTGCTCCTGTGCAAGTTGAAATGAAGCAACAACCCAGAGAAAGCTGATTAACGCAAATAGAAGAATGCAGAATTCTCTTTTAACATTCATGATAGGAGTGTCTCCTGGCCCGGTGCGAGGTATCAGAGTTCTATGACTACGATTGTGTCAATGGGGTCCAGCGATCCTTCCGGCAGGCTGAGCAAAAGCCCCTTGGGAGTCTCGTTGACGGTGACACTACGGCTATCTTTCAGCAACTTTGCGGTTTTCACCCGTGCAGGCAACCCCGGTATTACTAACTCAGAATCTTTCCAATCCAGTATGTGGACATACACGGTGTTGTCTTTGCGGGTTGTGACCCCCCACGTGTGAGGGGAGATAGGTCCTCCGCGGGTCCCGTAAAGGCTTACACCATTCTTGCGGGTCCACTCGCCCATGGCTTTCAACCGCTCCATAAACTCCGGTTGGATCTTGCCGCTGGGCATAGGACCCACATTGAGCAGGAAATTGGCGTTGTACCCGGCAGCGCGGACCAGGTAATGCACCAGGTCCCGAGTGCTTTTCATTGATTTATCGCTCTTGTTATAGCCCCACGAGTTATTGATGGTCTCACAGGTCTCCAGGGGCAGATCGCCGATTTCCGAATCCTTGTTGAACCGGGCTGTATTGGCCCCCGGCAGGTCTTTTTCAAACATCTGGAAGTCCTCGCCTGGGAAAGGCTTTCGATGATGGTTGTTCCCGATTAATGTTTGCGGCTGAAGCCCGTGAATCATTGAGTAGGTCTTGTCCAGCCGCCAGTCCGCCTCTTTCTTATCCCACCAGCCGTCAAACCAGATCCCGCCGATCTCTCCGTAATCGGTCAGGAGTTCACGCAGTTGGCCATCCATGTAATCCAGGTAACGATACCAGTTACCTCCGGGCGACCTCCCCGAGTATTGGCCGGTCTCCCCCAGCGGGTAGTAATCCGGATGATGCCAATCCAGCTGAGAGTGATAGAAGAACAGCTTGATCCCCTGTTTCCGGCACTCTTCAGCCAGCATCTTCAAGACATCTCTCTTAAAAGGAGTTCGGTCCACAATGTCGTAGTCGGACACCTTTGAATCGAACATGGAAAAGCCATCGTGGTGTTTGCTGGTAATGGTGATGTACCTCATCCCGGCGGCCTTGACCAGCGCCACCCATTCGGTCGGTTTGAATTCCGTGGGATTAAATTGGAGGGGGATTTTCTCATAGTCCGAGATCGGGATTTTCTTCTGGTGCATGACCCACTCCCCGTCTCCGAGGACACTGTAGGCCCCCCAATGAATGAACATGCCGAATTTGGCGTCCTGGAACCACTGGCGGGCGGCCAGGTTTGATGCCGAAGGCGTGTAGGCTGACTGTGGCAGGATCGGGAAACTCACCACCAGAAGGGTGATTATTGCTATGAGAACTGGCAGAATCACTCTGGTTTCTTCTTGAGATCGGCCCTTCATCGGGGGGAAATCTCTTTCTTTGGAACTGGTGGTGCTGACTGTTGAATACATAAGAGGTGTCCTTTCTGATGTGTCTTGGAGGAAGGCTGGTTCCAGTGCCCTATTAGATAATGCAGGTCACACGAATTCAAGCCGATTTTTGTTGTCGACCTGCGGGCGATTGGGCCAAACTCTTGTGCTTGCCCGCCCTGAGGTTATGCACGAGAAAGGTAATGGAACTAGTGACAGACTCTACTAACGACAGTCCCATACAGTCCCCCCTTAGGCCCCAACCCGCTCCGCTGGCTGTCTTCAGTGACTTTGACGGGACCATTGCCCATCCTGACAGCATCAACTTTCTGGCGGAATGGTTCGGCAGTTCAGAATTCCGCCGAGAAGTGGGAATGAAGATTGTTTCCGGGGAACTTAGCTTGAGGGAGGGCATCCTGCAGGAAGTCGCTGTCGTTCGGGGAACATTCGACGAGGTGCTTTGTTTGCTCCGCAGTCATATTGAGGTGGACCCGGAATTCCCGCCCTTTGCTGAATGGTGTCATGAGCAGCGGATCCCGTTGTCGGTATTGAGCGGAGGCATCCAGGAAGTGGTAGAACGATTGCTGGAGCCCTACCACCTGCCAGGTATCAGGATTGTCGCCAATTCGCTGCAGATCGCAGAGGGACGGTGGTCTTTGCAGTTTCGGGACGAAACTCACTGGGGACACGATAAAGCTCGGGATGTGCTAGAGGCCAGAGCACAGGGTTACCGCACGGTGTTTTTGGGAGACGGCCTGTCAGATCGAGGTGCGGCCCGAAATGCAGACCTTGTCTTTGCCAGGGCCGGCTTGGCCCGCTATTGCGAGCAAGAGAGAATCGCTTTCACGGAATTCTCCAATTTTCTCGAGGTTCAGCAGGAATTGGCCGGGGTTCTGAAGGGTCAAAACGCCCTATTCGACAACTAACAGCAAGAGGAATCGGTCATGAAAAGAACCATATTCGTGTTGTTCCTGGTGGCAGGATTAGTCATCACCGGGCGTCTCCTGGCGATTCAACAGCCAGGATCAGCCTCTTCAACCTCTCCAGGGAGAACCAGTGTAATTGTTGAGCGCGAATACTCCGGCCTCTTCGACCTCTACCGACAGCTCCATTTCCACCCGGAGCTTTCATTTCACGAAATCAAGACTGCGGCCCGGGTAGCCGAAGAACTGGAAAAGGCCGGCTTTCAAGTCACCCGAAATTTCGGTGGGACCGGAGTTGTTGGGATCCTGAAGAATGGCTCCGGGCCGACAGTGATGATTCGCACCGATCTGGATGCGCTTCCTGTCGTTGAAGAGACCGGGCTCGAATATGCCAGTCAAGTGCGAACTAAAGATGATCAGGGCAGGGAAGTCGGTGTCATGCATGCCTGCGGGCACGACATGCATATGACCTGCTTTGTGGGGGCTGCAAGGGTCTTGAGTCAGCTGAAAAACCAGTGGCAGGGGACCTTAATCATGATCGGGCAACCAGCAGAGGAGCGCAGCGGCGGCGCCAAAGGGATGTTGGCTCAGGGGCTGTTCCAGAAGTTCTCCCGGCCCGATTTTATCTTGGCTCTGCATAACGACGCCACCTTGGAAACCGGCAAGATCGGAATACGCGAGGGAAACGCACTGGCTGGAATCGACTCGGTAGATCTGACTGTCCGCGGCGTGTCCGGACATGGGGGCTACCCTTACGCGGCAAAGGATCCGATAGTCCTGGCTGCCCAGATCATCCTAAGTCTACAAACCATCGTGAGCCGCGAGCTGAGGGCCATTGACCCTGCGGTAGTCACCGTGGGCTCCATCCATGGGGGCACCAAACACAACATCATCCCCAATGAGGTTCAGCTCCAGCTTACAGTCCGTCATTATTCGGACCAGGTGAGGAACCAGATCTTAAAGAGCATCGATCGAATTGCTCAAGGCACGGCGCAGGCTGCAGGGATCCCTCCTAAGCTGGCACCCATCATGAAAGTTCTCGAAGAGGAATATCTTCCGCCTACCTATAACGACCCCGAATTGACCCGGCGGACTGCCCGAGCGTTAACAGGGACCCTGGGGGATGGCAATGTGGTCCCGCGCGATCCCGTCATGGGCGGTGAGGACTTTACCTACTTTGGGAGGACCCCCGAGAAGATTCCAATTTGTATGTTCTGGCTGGGTACGGTGAACCCGCAAAGGATGGCGGAAAGTCGTCGAGAAGGGGGGGAACCGCTGCCCTCCTTGCATTCCAGCCGATTCGCTCCTGATCCGGAGACCACCATTAAAACAGGAGTGACTGCCATGGCGGCTGCGGCCTTGGATTTGCTGGGTCAGTAAATGCACCCCAATCGGCCTTGGCAGCCATTGCTTATCCACGGAGGCAAACTTTCTGCGCAGGCGGTTTCTTGCCGATGCCCAAGGATCGCACACATGACATGCTCTGCTATCGGTGAGGGGTGCCGGCGGTTTGGATAACCGAGGACGTTTCGGAGGATCGTCCTACTCAATATCGATGCCGTTATAGGGGCGTCGTGGATATGGCTCCACGTGGATGAGAACTTCAGCCACCTTGGGGAGCATCTCTCGGATCTTGTCCTTGACCCTGTGGGCGATATCGTGAGCCTGTTCGACGGTGATCTCTTTGGCGACATCGATGTGCATGTCCACCAGGTAAGTGAAACCGGTTTTTCGAGCCAGCACCTTCTCAACTCCCAGAACTCCCGCACATTGACGGGCCAATGCCCGAATTTGCTGCTGCAGTTCCTCGGATGGTTGGGCATCCATCAACTCGTTGACGGCTGGTCGAAGCAACCAGATTCCATTGAAGGCGATGATGCAACTGGCAAACAGGGCCGCATAGTCGTCGGCAGACGCATAACGCGGGCCGCCCCAGAGCGCTATGGAAATTCCAATGGCGGCGGCCGCCGAGGTGATGGCATCGCTGCGGTGGTGCCAGGCGTCGGTTCGGACTGCGGTGCTGGTGAGTTTCTCTCCCACCTGAAACACACAACGGAACAGACTCTCCTTGATCACCACCACACCCAGCAGGATCCAGATGGTGAACGGTTTGGGCGAATGATGAGGGATAAAGATCTCACGAACTGCCTCAATCGCGATTCCAGCCGCCGCCGCCAACAGTGTCAGGGAGACAAAAGAAGCCGCCAGAGGTTCGGCCTTCCCGTGTCCATAGGGATGATCTTTGTCCGGAGGTAGAATGGCTACTGAGATGCCGCGCCACACCACAAACGAACTGAAGATATCTGTCATGGATTCCACACCATCTGCGATCAAGGCGTAGGAGTTCCCCAGGATCCCGCCCAGGAGCTTGATGGTCGCCAGGATTCCATTGACCAAGATGCCCAGAAGGGCAAGGCGAATTCCGGTTCTTTCAGTCAACACTGTCAAAATCGACTCCAGACAACAGGTACCTCACCGGTGAATACCCCCTCTGATCGAAAAAGGGGCTGCCAGCCGGCTCCCTGTAATTCCTCAGGCCCCGGGAGACCGTTTCTTATAACACAATTCACCTAATACAAAAACTTCACAATCTTCCTTCGACCTAACAAGGAAAGAAAGGATCCCTTCAACCCCCCTTCACAATAGGACCATCCACGACCAAGATCCAAACCCTTTTTTGCGGAGTAGTGTAGAATTCGACACATTGCCTTGCGATGAGACCCGGGTCCACTGACCTCGGCAAAGGTTCGGCTGATGGCTTCCTGCGCTTCGGGGATGCGCTGCGTCGAAGGCGGCTTCGGTCTTGTCCAAAGACTCGGCACTGGGTGCCACTTTCCCAGTGACAAGAAGGGCCGGGTCACATGGGTGAATCTGCTCGACGTCGAATCCATGTGCGGTCACCGTGCCCTCAATGCAGATCGACCGTCTCGTTCAGCAGAATATGGATTTGAGGAAAGCTGGAGTTGCTGTGAGAAAGACTAAGGCACAGCTGCCACGGTTGTGTCTTCAATAGCAG
>JBGPHY010000216.1:0-8615 GCA_041484625.1 Terriglobia bacterium
GGGTGGGGTTTCCACGCCGACATACGATTCTTCAATTCCGCGTCGGTGAGGTCGGCGTCTAGGCGCCGCTGCTTGATGTCGAAGACAATGATGTCACCTTCCTGGATGGCAGCAATCGGTCCGCCCACGAAAGCCTCCGGCGCAACGTGTCCGGCCATCAGACCACGAGTGGCACCACTGAAACGTCCGTCTGTCAGCAGGGCCACTTGCTCGCCCAGCCCTACCCCAACTAGCGCGGCCGTCACTCCCAGCATCTCCCGCATACCGGGACCTCCGCGCGGACCTTCGTAGCGGATCACCACCACGTCCCCAGCCTTGATCTCCCGGCGGGTGACGGCACTCATGGCATCTTCCTCCCGGTCGAACACCCGGGCCGGGCCCTTGTGATAAACCCGCTCGTATCCGGCGACCTTGATCACACAGCCCTCCGGAGCCAGGTTCCCGCGAAGTATTACCAGCCCTCCTGAGGGCTTAAGAGGATTGGAGAGCGGACGAATCACCTGCTGTCCCGGAGTCTCCATGGCCTTTTGGGCTTCCTCCCCCAGGCTTCGACCGCTCACCGTTATCGGAGAAGGATCAATGTAGCCTCCATCCAAAAGCCGTTTGGCGATGACGACAACACCCCCGGCCTTGTCCACATCCACTGCCACGTACTTGCCTCCAGGTTTCAGGTCGACCAGGAGTGGAGTGCGTGAACTGATGGCATCAAAATCATCGATACTGAGGGGTACTCCCAGTTCTCTCGCAATCGCCAGGAAATGAAGAACAGCATTAGTGGATCCCCCCGTTGCGGCCACGCTGGCAATGGCATTGTTGATGGACTTGCGGGTCAGGACATCACTCGGGCGAAGCCCCTGCTTCAACAGATCCATCACCAGCTTGCCACAGGCTACACCGAGGTCGTTCTTGCGGGGATCCAGGGCTGGAACACTGGAAGACCCCATGGGGGAGATCCCTAGGAACTCTAGGGCTGTCGCCATGGTGTTGGCTGTGAACTGACCACCGCAGGCGCCTGCCCCAGGACTGGCAGTGTTTTCCAGTTCCAGCAGATCGCTATCAGACATCCGACCGGCGGCATTGGCCCCCACGGCCTCAAAGACATCTTGAATAGTAACGTCTGCCCCTTTGAACTGCCCCGGCATGATGGATCCGCCATAGAAGACCAGAGATGGGACATTCAGACGAACCAACCCCAGTACTGCTCCAGGAATTGTCTTATCGCATCCCACCAGCGCCACGATGGCATCGAACATGTGGCCTCGGCCCACCAGCTCAATAGAATCTGCTATTACTTCCCGGCTGATCAGCGAGGCTTTCATCCCTTCAGTGCCCATGGTGATGCCGTCGCTGATGGCGATGGTATTAAATTCCATGGGTGTCCCTCCAGCCGCACGCACGCCTTCCTTTACCTTTTCCGCCAATTGTCTCAGGTGGTAGTTGCAGGGCATAGTTCCAATCCAAGTGTTTGCAATGCCCACGATTGGGCGGGACAAATCCTCCGTCGAAAAGCCAATCCCTTTCAGGAAAGCCCGCGCCGGGGCCCGATCTCTTCCTTCGAGAATGATGCGGCTCTTTGCTTTGGGGTCGTATGCCATGGCTGCCTCCGATTTGAGTTCTATTGACTCGATGCGTTGCCCCTGCAGGTTCTAAACGGAACTCCTGCAGACTGTCACGGGAACCTCATTCTAGGTGAGTACGGAAAAGCTGGCAACTTCTTTTCTCTGCGGGAGTACTGCGCCAGTCTCGCGGGGGTTTGGCTTCGGGGCGGTTGTGTCAACCGCCTAAACATGCGGCGTTTCACAGAAGTGTTATACAGTCTTCTGTGTGCACCTGACGCAGTGCCTGTGGGGATGAGAGGACCGGGACTGGCTGGCTGCTTTAAAGTTGATCCCGTGGCAGGCCTCTTCGGAAGTGGACACGCTATCGGAAAAGCGAATGCAGACACTCCTGGCACTTTCTGTCACAGCCATGATAAGGAAGGAAGGAAACGGCCCCAACGGTGACGGGTTGGGTATATACTGGATGCGCATCAGAGTGCGAAATCAGAAATCCTGGTTGCGACCGAGATCCAGTGGCATTAGGTACCTCGAGCGCGCGGTCGTTGGAAAGAATTTGCTGGCGAAGGAGCAATTGAGAGGTAAGGATGCCGAAAACGTTTTGGGTTCTAACGCTGCTGGGTGCAGTTGCCGGAGCAAGCGCGGAGCCGATCCGCGCGCACCCCGACAACCCTCACTACTATTTTTTCCGGGGCCGGCCCACCGTTCTGATCACCTCCGCGGAGCATTATGGCGCGGTGATCAACCGGGCCTTCGACTATAATGCTTACCTCGACACGCTGAAATCCTACGGGCTGAACTACACGCGCATCTATCCTGCGGCGTTCATCGAGCCAGAGGGCACGTTTCACCCCGAGAACACCCTGGCGCCCAAATCCGAAGACCTGATCCAGCCCTGGTCCCGCAGTCAGACTCCGGGCTACCGTTCGGGCGGCAACCGCTTCGACCTGGACCGCTGGGACCCTGAATACTTCCGGCGTCTCAAGGACTTCATCGCGCAAGCCGCAGCGCGCGGCATCGTGGTCGAAGTCTGCTTCTTCAACGCACAGAATAAGGGTAGCTGGCCTATGTCTCCCTTGTATTGGAAGAACAATATCCAGGGTGAAGGCCGTAGCGACTACAACGGTGTCCAAACGCTCCAGCACCCGGACCTGATGCGACGCCAGGAGGAGTTCATACGCCGGATTGTGCAGGAGGTGAATTCATTCGATAACGTGATCCTCGAGATCTGCGACGAGCCCTCCTCCTACGGTACGCCCCAGGCCCTGGCCGGCCCGTGGATCAGGCACCTCGTAGAAGTGGTCAAACAAACCGAAGCCGCACTCCCGCAGAAGCATTTGCTCGGGCAGCAGATCCAGGGGCCGATCGGCGGGCCCGTCGATTTCACGGCCCATTCGGACGTCAGCGTGATCGTGACGCAGTACGTCTGGCAAACGCCGGACGAACAGGTGGGTGGAATGAAGGCCCTCGACTACCTGTACGACAGGAACAAGCCGATCGACCTCAACGAGACGGGCTACTACCCCCTCTCATCGTGGTACGAGGGAGACAAGGCCGGCGCTGTTCGCGCGGAAGCCTGGGAATTCATGGTCGGAGGAGGCTCAAGTTTCAATAATCTGAACGGTGTGTACACGGTTCGAGACCCGGCCGGAAGGGCAGCCGAGAACACGCCCGTCCTCAAGGCCATGCAGAGCCTGAAGCAATTCATTGAGGGCTTCGATTTCCTGAAGATGCGGCCCGATCGCAGCTTTGTCGTGAGCGGTATGCCCGCCGGCGCCTACTACCGGGGCATTAGCGAGCGCGGCGAACAGTATGCCCTCTACCATCACCACAGCAAGCTCAAACCATACGTTTACAAGGTCGTGCCCGGATCCTACGAAGAGCGCCTGACGCTCGACCTGTCCGCCGGCACGTACAAGGCCGATTGGGTCAATCCGTCTACCGGAACGGTGCTCGGTACGGAGACGTTCACGCACCCGGGCGGGCAGCACTCGCTCTCCACACCCAGGCACGCTGTCGATATGGCACTACGCATCAAGCGCCAGCACGGCTCATAAGAGTACAGGTGCTGAGTACGGAACATTTCTTTCACCGTCCGATGAGGGCGTGATATGGTTGGATAACTCTAAAAGCCATTCGATCGATAAGAATCCTGCCAAACCGATGGTCGGAGAGACGAGGACACAATCCAAGGAATGGCATCAGTGGGCTCGCTGCCCTCAGTTTTTTCTTCCCATTCAGCAACCCTGCACCCGGCGACAAGAATGGCGGATGAAACGTATTGCCTGGGGCTTGCTCCTTGTTCCGCCCGGCACCGTACGAATCGTCGGCGGTGAGCAAGTTGCATACTTGCGCCGCGGTTGTATATATTATGAAAGGGCCGATTGCAACGAGGCTGGGGCCTCATATTGCATCACCCAAAATTAAGTGTCACTCGCGAGGAGCATATGCCCATTTATGAATACCGTTGCCTGGAATGCGGGTCGGTCTTTGAAAAAATCGTCCCGATGAATGCCAGTTCCGTCGCTTGCCAGAAATGCGAGAGTCCACGAGTGGAGAAACTACTCTCGACTTTCGCGGTGGCTGTACACGGTAACCACCCTGCTACCCATGAAAAAGTCCCCGGACCCTGTGGAAGTTGTGGTGCCGCTCAAGAGGGGATGTGCCGGATGATGGATTGATCTGGTGGACGATCCCGCAATCGCCCTGGTCCCTCTCAGCCAAACCGGTTCGACGCTTTCCCAAGAGTCCAAACAGCCGTGAGGGTTCCGTCGAATCCAAGCCTTCTGGAGATTACACCTTGAAGTCGCGGAACATCCCATTCCTTGTTGTCAGTTTCCTCTCCGCGCTTTTGACCCTTCATCCCCTCTGGGGGTCCGAGCCTGCCACCATTTCGGTTACAGCGGCGAACCAGCAATTCGCGCAGGGGGGGATCTTTCGCATCCAGGTGCAGGCCACGAAAGCCATTAAGAGCATTGAAGCCGAGTTCGACAAGAAGGAGCTCATCTTTTTCCAGCAGGTGGGGTATAGGCTATGGATGGCCCTGGCCGGAATCGACTTGGAGGCCCCGGCAGGAGAACACCTACTGCAGGGAAACATCCGCTTCACAGACGATCAGTCCCAACGTATTCACCGGGCGATCCGGGTCCTTTCCCGCAAGTTCCCTGAGCAACACATCACGGTGGATGAAAAGTACGTCACATTAAGTCCCGCTGACCAAAAGAGGGCTGAAGAGGAATCCAAGAGATTGGAGGCCTTGTGGGCGACGGCCTCGAATGAGCAGCTCTGGAATGGACGTTTCCTGAAACCCTTGGAAAGCGACCTCACCAGCGGATTTGGTCGGCGCAGAATTGTTAACAATCAGCCCCGAAGCCCTCATGCAGGGGTCGACTTCAAAGCCAGTGCTGGAACTCCCATCCAGGCAGCCAATGCCGGAAAAGTGGTACTGGCGGCCAATTTGTTCTTCAGCGGTAACACGGTGGTCATCGACCACGGCCTTGGCCTTTATACCTACTACGCCCATTGCGCCACCATGGAGGTACAGGAAGGAGATAAGATAAGAAAAGGTCAGGTGCTGGGAACAGTGGGATCCACGGGGAGGGTGACCGGCCCACACCTGCACTGGTCCTGTCGACTCAGTGGGGCGCGGGTCGATCCTTTGTGGCTGGCAACCCCGCTTCTGGGAGAGTAGTCATCCAGCCTGGTGCTTCCTCGTACTCAGTCGCCTCAGTGCTGATCCGAGAGTGGGAGTTATGACAATAGCGATTCTCAATTGCATTCCACGGGGACGGTGGGCTTGTTCCTGTCGTTGATCTGATTAGGTCAATGGGCTATCGAAACCTGGGTGAATTCCTCGAAGCGCTCCGCCGGAATGGAGAACTGGTAACCATCGAGGCAGAGGTGGACCCTTGCCTGGAACTGGCCGAGATCCACCGCCGCGTAGTTGCGCAGGAAGGACCAGCCCTCCTGTTCCTTCGTCTCAAGGCAAGCCCGTTTCCGGTCGTGACCAACCTGTTTGGAAGCGCGGAGCGGATCGAAAGAGCATTTGGTGCGCGGCCTCAGAAGCTGATCAAGCAGCTGGTCGAGTTTGCCGAAACAGTCCTCCCCCCCAGCCTCGGAAAATTCTGGAACCACCGTAATCTGGCGCGCGAGGCCTTCACCTTGGGTACCCGCAGGGTGAGCCATGGTCCGGTGATGGAAATCGTGGAACAACCGCCGGACCTGTGCCGGCTCCCCATTCTCACGGTCTGGCCGGAAGACGGCGGACCGTTTGTCACATTGCCCCTGGTCTACACCGAAAACCCCAAAGATCAGCGGCACAACCTCGGGATGTACCGGATGCAGCGGTTCGATTCCACCTCAACCGGTATGCACTGGCAGATCCACAAGGGGGGCGGCTTCCATTACCGCGTCGCTGAACAACTCAACCAGGCACTTCCTTTGAGTGTTTTCCTGGGAGGGCCTCCCGCTCTCATACTGGCCGCCATTGCGCCTCTCCCTGAAAATGTTGGCGAACTCATGATTGCTTCCCTGCTGGCAGGGGAACGCATCCCCATGGTGCGCGATCCCCGCAGTCCTCACCCCTTCCCTGCCGAAGCGGAATTTGTGTTGCAGGGCTTTGTCCCTCCCGAAGACCGTCGTCCGGAGGGCCCCTTCGGAGACCACTATGGCTACTATTCCCTTCGGCACGACTACCCGGTCTTCCATGTGGAACGAGTTTTTCACCGCAGGGACGCGATTTATCCGGCAACGGTGGTCGGAAAGCCACGGCAGGAAGACTATTTCATCGGCAATTATCTGCAGGAATTGCTGAGTCCCCTGTTCCCTCTCGTCATGCCCTGAGTTCAAGCCCTCTGGAGCTACGGTGAGACCGGCTTTCATTCGCTGGCGGCGGCGGTCGTCAGGGAGCGCTACGCCCGGGAAGCGATGGCGTCAGCTTTCCGAATTCTGGGAGAAGGCCAGCTGTCCCTCACCAAGTTCTTGATCGCTATCAACCAACCGCTCGACTTGAAGGACTTCCGCCTGGTGCTGGAGCACGTCCTCGAGCGGGTATGTTGGGAGACCGATTTCTTTATCCTTTCCAATTTGTCCATGGACACGTTGGACTACTGCGGACCGGAGATCAACAAAGGAAGCAAGGCCATCCTGCTGGGATTGGGAGAACCGATCCGCCAGTTGCCTCACGACTTTCAGGGAGAGACCCCGCCAGGAGTGAGAGAGGTTCGAGTTTTCTGTCCGGGATGCCTGGTCGTAGCGGGATCGAGTTATGCCGAGAACCCGACTGGAGGGAAAGAACTGGCTCGATGGACGGTTTTCAAGGATTGGCAGTTGCTGGTCCTAACTGATGATGCCCAGATGGCCGCGTCTGCCTCCGTTTTCCTTTGGTCCGTCTTTACTCGCTTTGATCCCGCCTCCGACATCGCCAGCGCCGGCCTTGAAATACGGGACAATCATCTATGTTATCGCGGCCCCATTGTTATCGACGCCCGCATGAAGCCTCGCTATCCAGCCGAGGCGGAATGTGACCCGCCAACTGCCCGAAAAGTGGACCAGCGCTGGCATGAATACTTCCCAAAGTAACTAATGTCTCTATGCCTGGGTGGTCAATAGAAGTTGGCCATGCCCCATTTTAGCGCGCCACCACCAATGAAAGTGGGGTTTGGAGTTCCGCCTTCAGGCGGCGCCGGCTAAAGCCGGAACTCCAAACTGCGGCCAATTTCATAAGAGCCTACTTCAGCCGGCCACCGGACCAAAGGATGGCATTTTTGACCAGTACCTGGTAAGCCGGATGACGGTGGGCCATGGAATCGTGTCCCAGTTGGAGAAAGACCACTTTGGATTTCGGGTAGGGGCTGACCCAGGCCACCGGGCCATCGCTGGTCGGGTTGTCGGTCTTTAACAGGACCTGGACCTTCGGCGAAATCCACATTCCTTTGTAAGTCTCGTCCCAAAGGTGCATGGGACCGATGTCCGCAATGATGGGATGCTCGGTGGCCGGCTGCACACAGATCTCTTCATCGTGTTTGTAAGTCGAAGCCGGCATCCCGCCTTCGGCTTGCAGCAGGTACTTCCCACCGACGACTTCCTGTGCCCACCAGGGCCAGGAACCGTAGTCCGCAATGGCATGGTGAAGGACAACCAATCCTTTGCCACCCTCAACAAAATCCGTCAGGTTCTGACTACCGGTTTTGTCCAGTTCCTGCGAGAAGTCATACAGCACGAGAACGTCGTACTTGGAGCGGAGGTCCACGCTGAAGGCCGTTTTATTGGAGGTGGCGTGGTCCCAGGCCCATTCGGTGGAGCCGTCAAAGACGGCATAGAAGGATGTCTCGTATTCATGCCCACCGGTCACAACCAGCACTCTCAGTGCATCCTGCCTGGGTTTCGGAATTCCCGCCTGGGGAGGGACTGTAACCTTGCCCGTGGCCGCCCACTCCGTTTCGCGCAGGAAGGTGACGATGAATCCGTTTTCGACCATAGCAGGTACTTCGTGCCCGAGGGCCGTGAAGAAAACTCGTCCTCTTCCATACTCGGTCGTCACCAGCATGGGCTCGTCCTTACCATTCCCGTTATACTTCGGGTCATCGTAGGCAGTTGCCAGGATGTTTGCCTGTGGGAGGACCTTCATTCCCCGGTAGAGCTCGTCGGTAGCCCAAAAGGAGTCCTTCATGCCCTGGAAAATCGGGTGATCGGGTTGGGTGATTCTCACCGGAAAGGAACGGCGGGGGCCATGGAACCCGATTTTTGGAGGTGCCGGCCAGTAACAGCCTACCATCTTGCCGAATTCCGCCCAGGGGGCCTCCTTGATGCCGGTACTTTTGTGATGATCCGCTAGCACGTCCAGTCCCGAAAAGGAATAGCTTGATCCGTGAATCACCACCAGGCCCTTGCCTGACTTGACGAACGCTTCAACGCTTTTTTCTGTCCCTTCGCCCCATCTCGGCCCCTGATAGTCCAGAACCAGAACATCATAGGGCGTCAACGTTGCAGACGTGACGCCTATGGGTTCTTCGCAAACACGCACGTCAAATCGGCCAGACTCCACCAGTATCCTCCTCA
>JBGPHY010000217.1:0-8606 GCA_041484625.1 Terriglobia bacterium
AGGCTGCCCCGCAGATAGGAATGGTTGGCAAGGCTGTTGGAATCCATCCAATCTCCGGCCAGGTCACCTCCCAGTGTCCACTTAGTGGCTTCCGACACCGTGTGTCTCAACCGCAGCTGGGTGCCCGTTTCGTGGGTCCTGTGGAAGTTTTCAAGAAATCCGGGCCTCCGGATGTCCCACAAGAAGTGGTCGCCATGGGTCCGGTAGAAAGTCTGCCCGGTCAGGTCCCAGGACGGCCTGATAATCCACTGGCGCTCAAAGGAGACCAGCGTGGAGTTGGTCCACTCTTTAGAGGGGGAGGCGCCATAGAAGCCGTTGGCACCGAAATCTTTGTTGCCATAAGTGAAGAACAGGGAAGAACGCTGTCCCAGTTGCGTCTGCGAGGAAAAGCTGAGGGTCTGGAAATCCCGGTCGAAGGTAAAACCCGTAGAGCGGTTGAATTCCACTCCGAGAAACTGATGCACCTGCCCCTTCTCGATTCCTGCATTGAAGGCACCGCTTCCGAACCCATATTCCCCACCGGCCACAGAGGCGCGAATTCCATTCTGCTTGCGTCTGGTAATAATGTTGATAGTGCCTCCAAAGGCATCTGCACCGTAAAGGGATGACCCCGGTCCGTACAGGATTTCGACGCGATCGATATCGTCGAGCAAAACCGGAATATCCGAGTTGTGATGGCCCGTTTGGGAGTCATTGATTCGCACCCCGTTGACCAGGACCAGTGTCTGGCCGAACCCTGCCCCTCGAACAGAGTAGTCTGATTGGACACCCAAGGGACCTCGGGAGCGGACGTCTACACTGGAGGCGTATTCGAGCAGGTCGGAAACTGACCTCACCGGGAGATTGGCAATCTGATCGCTGGTCAATACAAAGACCGTTCGTGAGAGGTTCTCAAAAGGAACCGGATAAGTGCTTGCCGTCACGGTGATGGATTCGTTCAGGGGATCCTGGGCCTGACCGTCAGCCGAAGCAGCAGCAGTCACCAGCAGAAACAGGAGGCCGATCTGGAACTGTTTCCTCATCCGGAAGCTCTTTGTTTGGCACCTGATGAGGTGGTGCGTTTGAGGGAGTCGCGAAGAGACCTAGAGACGAAAGGATTTCCATCAACGAAGTACCGCCAGGGGATCGACCGCCAGGGTTCCGGAGTACTGGAAATCCCGATGCGGGGAGTGGCAACGATCCGGCTCCTGGGGACTTTCCGGCAGGCTTCAATCCAGATATTGGACCCCTTGTTGCAGAGGTCCAGCCCATTCTCTTCCCCTTGGATATTCAGCGCCTGGGTGAGCCGGGCTGGGCCACTACAGAGGAGATGAGAATCCTGAATACCGCGCCTCTTCCTCATCTCTTCCAAACCCTCGCCAGGTTCCAGTCCCCGGATGAGTACGGCCGCCGGAAAGCCCTCGTCTTCGGTAATGGCATTGAGCATCCAGTGCATGCCATAAGTGAAGTAGACATAGCTGAATCCAGCAGCGCCGTACATGATCGCAGTACGCGCTGTTCTTCCGGCTCTGGCGTGACACGCCAGGTCCTCCTCGCCGACGTAGGCCTCGGTTTCGACGATGGTTCCGGATAACCGCTCCCCGTCGAAGAGTCTGAGCAGCCGACAGCCCAAGAGTTCCCTGGCCACCGTACAAGTGGACCTGGCAAAGAAGGATCGGGGCAAAGGATTCAGTGAGGACCTCATCGGAAATCAGAGAATGCCACTCCCCAGATGGAGCCAAAAGAGAACAATGATGCCTTTCCGTTGTTCAAGAGTACATTCGATTAACTGCCCTTACTGTACCATTTTCCGGGCCTTCTGCTCACCAATTAACTGAGGATCGTTGTTTTGAAATATTGGGAGTTGCAGCTATCGGGAAACGCCGGATGGGACATTCTCGGTGGGCTTGACGCTCAAGAATCTCTCACAGTAGTCGGCAATACTGCCTTTGGAGTACTGCACCCCCAGGACTGTAAAATCACGGAGAGCAATCTTCAGAACATACATGAGCCTGTTGTTGCTGTTGGGATCAGGAGGCTTCAGGAAGAAACCATCATCCACCATGAACCGGATTGAATTGGTGATAATCCCTTCAATGGTTTCGCTGTCGTGGAATTTCAACCGGACCCACAAACCGTCAATCCTAGGTTGGCTTTCGAAAAACTTCACTTCGGAATAGTCTCTGTTGCCCGTGAACCTGCGCACGAAGAAAAGAGCTTTCATCTCCCGCTTGGGAACTTGAATGGATTCGTCCGTGAGTGAAGTAATTGTAATGATATCCCCCCGGGTGAATTCCGGGCTGGGGTCCATGTAACCCTTGACAATCTCTCCATTCAATTTCCTGACGATGACTTTTCTTTTTTCCATAGACTTGCGGAAATTAAGCGCGGAAGTTCCTCTTTACGGACAGTAAGGGCCACGGACCAATACCGATCTCTTGACGAGACGCCGAAGCAGCATTCCATGTGAGACATTGCCATTCATACCGCTTCCCTAATCGTTTCGGCTGGTCGAGGAGGCCACTTTAAAATCATTAAAGGATTTTTCGGTTTGCTCGTAAAGTTAGGTTGAGGAGACTGTGACTTGGACAATCCTTCTCAACCAGGGCACGCTAGGCGGATGGAACCATGGATGACCTGTTAACTCCCTCCAAACGGATTCTCGTGGTGGACGACGATGAGGCCTTAGTGGAAATGCTGAGGACTTTTCTCTCCCAACATGGCTACGAAGTGGAGGGTGCCTTGAGCGGAGCCGCAGCCCTGAAACGAGTGTCTGTCTTTCAGCCCGGCCTGGTGTTGATGGATATCGGACTGCCCGATATCTCCGGACTGGAGATTTTGAGGCGAATCCGTTCCACCCCCGGAACCCAGGAAATCACCATCATTCTCATCACAGGGACCTCTGGACTGGAGATGAAGATCGAAGGCTTCCACACCGGCGCCAACGACTATATTGCAAAACCCATCGTGCCGCGCGAACTTCTCTTGAAGGTGGAACGATTCCTGAAAACTGCCGAGACCCACCAGAAAACGGTCGAATGCAAGCAAAAAGAGACTATCCACACACTGGCTAACACGGTAGCCCATGAACTCACGGCACCCCTTGCCATCATTCAAAATGAAATCGCCCTGGCTGCTCAGGACCAGGATATCGAGAGTCTGCGAAATCGTCTGAGGGCCATTGAAAGCACAACCCACCACATCCAGGAGATCATCATCAGGCTAAATGCAGCCTCCCGCCTGCCGAGCAAGGAACCGCTGCCAGGATTCAAACTCCTGGACTTGAACGACAGGACCACTCACTGAACGAGGCATGCCGGATTGAGAGAGGGGTAACTTCGCTGAACAGGATGGTTCAGGTCCTTCGATGGAGAGGTCGATCCCTTTTTCTCGAGCACGAGGGTACGTGGCGAGAATGGTCCTGCAGCGGAACTTCGTTTGGGAGCGCAGAGCGATTTCAGGTTCTGACGGCCCCGCCTACACCAGGGGCGCGGGTGCCTCCCATTTACTGGTGCTGGCAGAGCGGAAAACGGCATCAATTACTGCCATGTTTCTGACTGCGTCTTCCAGGGGGACCGGGACCGAAGAGCCCTCTCGAACAGCTTTCGAAAACAGGTCTCCTTGAAGCGTGTATTGATCGCAGGTCTCGAAGTCTCGAGTCTCTATGCTGCCGCCGAAGAGATCTTTTCCATCATCGATGAAGACTTGGCAGGGCCGATGGGGAGGGGCATTGAAGGGGATCTCAATCTCGAGTCGGCCTGTTGTCCCAAAGAAATGCATCCGCTGGTACGAAACCAACTGGGTGCTGCAGGTGAAAACGGCTTGGCCGGAAGGGAAGTCCAGGATCGCCGACGTAAGACAGTCGACATTCATTACCGGGTCGCGCTCCAGCAATCCCAGGACACGTTTGGGCTCCTCACCGAAAGTCCACCGTGAGGTTGTGATCGGATAACAACCAATATCCATCAGCCCGCCACCGCCCCACTCGGGGACGTTTCGGATATCGGTCGGATCAGGATTAAAGTAACTGAAGAATCCCTGGATCGAACGAAGATGTCCAATCCGCCCCGACTTGATTATTTCCAGGCTCCCCAACCACTGAGGATGCACCCGAATCATGAACGCTTCTTGCAGTTTGACCCCCGTTCTTTGGCGGACAGCGATCAATTCCAGCGCTTCCAGGGAACTCAGGGCGATGGGCTTCTCGCACAGCACATGTTTGCCGGCTTCGGCCGCCTTGACAGTCCAGGGAACATGCAGGTGATTGGGAAGAGGGTTGTAGACCGCTTCGACTTCAGGATCCTGGAGCAACTCTTCGTAGGACCCATAAGCCTTGGGAATTCCCAGTTTCCGGGCTGCCTCCCGTGCCTTTTCTAGGTCTCTTGAGGCGATGGCTGTCACTTCTGACCAATTTCCCTGCTGCATGGCCGGGATGACTTTCATGAGCGCAATTCTTGCGGTTCCCAGGACTCCCCAACGGACTTTCGGTATGGCCATGTGAAAACTCTCCCTCTAAAATAAGAAAGGCCAGGAACCCCTGGCCTGAGATTACTTTGTTACGTACAGTCCTGCCTACTTCACTTCGCTGCGTATAGCATCTTCGATGGTACACCACCCTCCGCTGTACATCGCGGCAAGAATCTCCTGCTCGTGCCGTTCCAGAAAGCGACAGGCCTCTTGTTCACTGAGATCGAAATTCAAGACGTGTTGCGCCCACTGCACGATCTCGCCAGGCTCAATCGAGGCCTGAGCAAAACTTTCCTTTTCCATCTTGGTTATGCTGGACATGATTCAACCTCCTTGGGATTGAATTCATTGCCAAAACAAAAACCAAAACTAAAATCAAAGGCCAGAGATTCGCAGAATTAGCATAGCACAGTTAGGTGGTTTGCCAATGAAAATCCTACCCACAGAACACGCAGAACGACGCAGACAATCAACCAGGACGGGAGTCAACCCTGCGTTGATACTCCAATTGCATTGCCTCTTTTCTGCGTCGTTCTGTGTGTTCTGTGGGCACACTGCCAATGACACGCTTCAGGCTCTTAGTGACGTTTCAAAGTAAAGACGAGGGTGGGATCCAGTGGATACCGCCCGAAGTGCTCGCCATAGATAGCCAAACCTCCCGGCAGGGATTCATCAACTTCCAGACGCAGGACTATTTCTCCGGCCGCCGATGCGACTCGCAAGGCCCTCTTCGGGATCACGGCGGAGATGAGATACCCATAGGATCCCGCTTCTCTCAGCCTTTTGTCCCGTTTCTGGGCGTGCCAGGAGAGGATTCCCCGATGGTCTGCCGGGTCATCCTCCAGGTCAAACACTCCTACGGATTCGCCGGCTACCCGAATCCGGACGGCACTGGGGTAGGCGGACGAGTCGGTCATCGGATATGAATTGGGGTTGGCACTTGGATCAAGCGTACCTTGGCCCCGCATGAAATCACCTTCAATCTTTCCGGTATCGGTCTTATCCTTGCCGAAAAGCTGCTTGGCGGAAAGCTCCGCAACGAAGCTGGCCCCGGCCAGGTCCTCTTCCTTCAATCCCGCTGGCCAGGGAATTCGGTACTCGAAGTAACCCCATCCGGCCCCATTAACCTTCAGCCCCTCCAGGACGTCCCATTGCTTAAGACTCCACTGGGCCGAATGGAATTGCAGGGGAGCAATACGAACGAGACGAAGGTCTGGATCCTGCTGACTCAGGGTCTCGTCCCTGGGAGTGGACCCACTGGTCACCACGAACGTAGTGAAGTTGCGGTGTAGGACTTGCCCAGCAGCTGACTTCAAGACCAAACTCAGGACCGCCAACGCCGGCTTGGAAGGCATGCTTACTTCCAAAGGAGGCAATCCGTTGGACATCCAGGGAACAAAGGGTATCGACCGGGCCGCGCGCGAGTAAATTTCCCGGCGACCCAGGCTGTCCCAGCCGTAGAGCTCGGATTCGAGAACCAGGAGACCGGCTGAAGCATTACCGGTCAAGAACGAAGCATATAACGGCACCTTCACATTGGCCCCGGGTTTGCCTTCGAGACATAACTCGCTCCCGGTAGACAAGTAGAAGGGCGAATGCCAATCCCGCAAACTCATCCCCGGCACCAGTTCCCCTAATCCCGTGATTTTCTCCGAACGGTCGAAGCGGTAGTACCCATTCCACTCATTGATGACATCGTGATGTTCGGTATAGAGCCAGCCTGCGATCTTGGGGTGGCTGCGAAACTCATTCATCATCATATGGTAATCCCAACTCCAGTCGACGTCCCCGGTGCTGCCTTCGTAACCCCAGACATTTCCGCATTCACTGTTCAGCATCGGCTGGTTGTCTTGGACTCGACCACCAGCAAAGTTCCATTTCGAGCCCGGAAAGGTGTCACTGGAAACCTGGTCCAGAAGGGCTTTCCAGGCATAGCCGGGCAGGTACGAATGCCAGGAGTTGAGGTCGGTAGTAACATGGTCGAAATTGCAGGCTGAATTGTCTTCCACCAGACGTGTTGGATCCAAGGTCTTAGCCAAATACACCATCCCGGCCACCCAATCCTGGGTTTGCGGGGTATATACTTTTTCCTTGTTTGTTAGTCCCCAGGTTTCATTGAAGATCACCCAGGAGAAAATGGCAGGGTGGTTGTAGTCCCGGCGTATCATCCCGCGAAGCGCCGTCTCCACTTCCGACTGCATTTCCACATCCGGTTCTCCCCAGCTGTTGGGGACGTCAGCCATGATCAAGAGCCCCAACCGGTCGGCCCAGTAAAGCTTGCGCGGGTTTTCTATTTTGACATGAATACGCATGGCATTGAGACCAATCCGCCTGGAGCGGAGAATTTCGTCACGCATAAAGGCGTCGCTGGGAAAAGTGTAGAATCCTTCGGGATGATAGGCCTGATCGAGGGTCATCTGCAGGTAAAGGGGCTTGTTGTTTAGCGACACATACGGATAATTCAACCCGGGCAAAGGCAGAACCCCGATTTTACGCATGCCAAAATAGGATTCCACACGATCGCTCCCGCCCGCATCGCCGTCCAGCATCAAAGTCACCTCATAGAGATAAGGATCTTCCAGCGACCAGAGCCTTGGATGACTGATGGGAAGGGTGAATTGGGCCTCACGAGTCCCTTTTTGAATTCTCTGCACAAACACCGGGACTTTTGGATCATGGTTCTTGAGACTGACACTCAGTCGAAAGTCGGATGGCGCTGGCACGGAAAGCGACGTCTGGACTTCAACCTGGCCGCGGTCAATATCGGGAGTAAAATGGACGTATTCCAGGTGCGTGGCCGCTCTGGCCTCCAGGTAGACAGTCTGCCATATCCCACGGGCATTGCCGTAACCCTGCTTGCCTTCCAGCTTGAAGGGATGAGGCCTGTCATCCACCTTCAAGACCAACTGCTGTTCCTGCCCCCATCGGATATAAGGAGTGAGGTCCCATGCGAAGGGAGTGTATCCTCCCCGGTGCTGCCCGATTTCTCTTCCGTCGAGCCAGCCACTGCTCAGCCAATCACAGGCTCCCACTACCAGGAAAACCTGTCGGCCCCTCCAAGTCTCAGGCACTCTGAGACCACGGGCATACCAGGCGATAGGAGCTTTGTCCTCGACACCTGAAAGCCTGGAACCCCAGGGAAAAGGAACGGTGATTCTGTCCGGGAATGCTTCACTGGCTTGATGCCACTTTTCTATCTCGCCGCGATTCTCCTGGTCGAATTTAAACCTCCAGACACCGTTCAGATTCAACCAGTCGACCCGCTGGAAGTCCGGGCGCGGGTGTTCCGGCAGAGGAATCACCGATCCGGCACTCGCCCCGGCTCTCACGTCCGGTCCGGAGACACTGAACAACCAGAAAAGACTAATCAACAGAGGAAATAAGCCTTTGAACATTTGAATCCTCCAGTTTGTCGTCCCCAATGAATTATCTGCTGGGCTGGTAGGATAAGATAAACTAATCAGCATTGAAAGCAGCCAGATTCGCTGGTGTGCAAACTGTTGCGGACTTTTGCTGTGGGGATTAAACCATAGCTCGGCATCCGGAGCGATTTCAGACTGGAGGAAACATTCAGGTTACAAAATTCCCTCTCCTCTTTTTCATCATGGTGGTGGGTTTGTATTCGAATTCACCCTTGATGGCTCAAAAGGAATCGGCCACTTTAAGCGGTCTGGCTCTGGACGCATCAGGCCTGCCGGTTCCCGGAACTTCAGTCACCCTGAGAGAATTGGACACTGGCTTGAAGTGGCACACAGAGACCAACTCCTCCGGCTATTACGCTTTTCCTTACTTAAAGCCTGGACAGTACGAGATCCGGGTTAACAGAGTACCCTTCAAGCAGATTCACTCTACCCTCCGGGCCCAGGTTAACCAGGCTATCCGGTTGGACTTCCAGTTGGAGGTGGGGCCCACCACCGAGCAGATCAATGTCTCTGCCACCGAAGACCTGCTCCAGGTGGAGAATTCAGCGATTGGCGGACAACTAGACGCAAAGAACCTATCGGATCTGCCAGGGCGAAGCTTTCCCAGCCTCCTGGGAATATCGGCAGGAGTAACAAACCTCTCGCTTCAGGGTTATGTTTCTAACGGCCTGACGCTGTTACAGCCGGGACGCGGGGCTTTGGCCCAGAATCTGAACATCGGGGGATACCGCCAGACAG
>JBGPHY010000218.1:0-8595 GCA_041484625.1 Terriglobia bacterium
ACGGGTGGGATATTTCTGTGCGGACGTGAAGGATTCCAGTGGAGAACATTTGGTCTTTAACCGCATTGTCACCCTGAAGGATGAGTGGGCCAGGATTCAGAAGAGCGGGGAGAAGAATTAATCCAAACGCATTAAACGGTGTTACAAATGAGCATAGGTAACCACGCTGAGCTGCGCGAGGCGTGGGCATTTCGTAACAAAACATAATACGTTTGTATTAGTTAGAGGGTTTGCTATAGGAGTAACTGCTCACCAAGAGTACTAAAGCCTCAAAGATTTAGAAGTCCGGCAAGGGTAGGAAACGGCTTCAATCAGCGCTGGGTTTTCCCAAGGAGCAGAGGGGTCTAATTACGCTGTGTTCTGGTGCTGGCTCTCTTTGATGTGGGCGGCATACCAGCTCCATTGGCGGAGGATGCCGCGCAAGATCTGCACGTCACGGTCTTCCAGTTCAGCACGGCTCAGAATCTGCCGCAAAGTGGCCATGATGCGTTTTGGATTGTCCTTATCCAGAAACCCTATTTCTAGCAGGCATCTTTCCAGATGATCGAATAACTCCTCCAACTCTGCCGTCCGTGCCAGGTCCGGGCTCCGACCCACTGGCCTGGCATCAGATCGCTGATACAACTCGTAGGCCACGATGGCTACAGCATGAGCCAGATTCATGGACTCGAATTCCGGATTGGTCGGAATCGTGACCAGCAGGCGGCAAAAATCCAGGTGCTCGTTGGTCAAACCCGTTCGTTCCGGACCAAAGACCAGGGCCACCTCCTGCTCTCCCAGCGAGGCCAAATGATCCGCCAGTTCCGAAGGCCGAAAGACGCCGGAAATCCACGGGACACTCCTTGAACTAGTGCCAACCACCAGGTGAAAAGGCTTAAGCGCTTCCCGAAGTGTAGCGCATCGGACTGATCTGGCAACGACATCGTCCGCTCCGCAAGCTCGATGAGAGGTTTCCGGTGTCAGCTCTGTCTGGGAATTCACCAGGACCAGCCGACTCAATCCCAAGTTCTTCATGGCGCGAGCCACCGCTCCGATATTGCCGGGAGATTGAGGCTCCACCAGCACGATGGAAATGTGACTCAATGGAGTCATGTGGAGATCTTCAATCAAGGGAAAGTCGAACCCAGGAGGAGGAAATTATGAATACTGGATTATGAGTTATGAAATGCAGCCTTCCGAGCCGGTCCACTCCAACATTAATCCCCCAAGAACCTCTACACATGAAACCTGCCATCCCTATAAATTCTGAATCCTTAATTCTGAATTCACCATTGACCCTTCATCCTTGCACTATGCGTCCGGCACCGTTCCTTCCGGCAGGAGTTCACCTTTTTCCAGGTAACGAATCTTGCTGGCGTAACGGGCCGCATGCGGGTCGTGCGTAACCATCACCACGGTCTTGCTGTACTCCTTATTCAGACGGGAGAGAATGGTCAGGACCTCCTGGGCGGAATGAGCGTCCAGCTCTCCGGTCGGCTCATCGGCCAGGATAATCTGGGGATCAGTGACAATCGCCCGCGCGATGGCGACCCGTTGTTCCTGGCCACCTGACAGCTGCCGCGGATAGTGCGACATGCGATCGTCCAAGCCCACCAGCTTCAAAGCTGTCTCCGCATGATCGATTCGTTCCTTCTTGCTCAAATGGGTCAACAACAGCGGCAGCTCCACGTTCTCCCGGGCCGTCAAGACAGGGATCAGGTTAAACGTCTGGAAGATGAATCCAATGTGTTCGTTTCGCCAGTGGGCGATCGCCTTATCGCCCATCTCCTGCAAATCCCGGCCTAAGACGCGGACTCGGCCTTCGGTCGGGCGGTCAATGGCTGCAATCAGGTAGAGCAGAGTGGATTTCCCTGAGCCGGATGGACCCATCAAAGCTACGAATTCGCCTTTATGGATCTGAAGGTTGGCATTCTGCAGGGCAATGATGCTGAATTCGTCTCGTTTGTGTTCCTTGTGGAGATTGGTCGTTTCGATGATGACATTGTCTTCCATAATGATCCCTGTGCGCTAAGCCGATCCTTTCTGAGCTATCCCTGCTTGGTCTTGGTTTTGACCCGGTCGCCGCTCTTCAACTCGGCCGGGGGATTCATCACGATCTCTTCGCCCCCCATCAGGCCTCCAGGAATTTCCACTCCCCGCGACGAGGTACTCCCAACCTTGACGACCTTCTCGGTAGCCCGGCCGTCAAAAACAACGAAAACTGATTTCTTGCCGCTACTATCGCGGATGGCGGCAGAGGGAATGAAGATGAGGGCTGGAGTCGCCGCGACCCCTCTGCTTTTTTCCTGAGTTGTTTCCTTTGCCAGAAAAGCGACGCGAGCATTCATTTCCGGGCGGAGATACAGATCCGGTTTCAGGACCTTCACCTTGACCTGAACAGTCGCTTTCTGCCGATTCGCTTCGGGCGACATCTCCTCGACGATACCCTCGTATTTCCGGTCCGGGAAAGCGTCCGTGGTCACAATGCCCTTCTGCCCCATGGTGAGTTTGGCAAAGTCATCCTGGCTGATGTCAAGTTCGACCTGAAGATCGTTGAGGTCCGCCAGGGAGACCACGTAGCCTTTGGCCCCGCGTTCCCCCACAAAGCTGGTTGTAACAAATTCGCCTACCTCGACAGCCCGCTCCAAGATCGTGCCGGTGACAGGGGCCTTGATCACTGTGGCATCCAGAAAAGTCCGCCGCAAATCCACTTCCCCCCTGGCCTGCTCTACCCTCCCTCTCATGGCATCGATCTGTTCTTTGCGCGGACCAATATGCACCAGTTCATAGTACTTGGTGAGGGAATCCACCCGGGCAACCTGTGCATCGTAACGAGCCTGGGCATTGTCCAGATCCTGTGGGGGGGCAACTCCTTCTTTGAAAAGCCCGCGGACCCGCTCCAGGTTGACCCGGGCGTTTTCCAGGTCGGCCTGGGCCTGGGCCACATCGGCCTTGGCCCTGGCAATCTCTTCCGGCCGCGAACCGTTTTCCAGTTCCAGCAACTGGGCCTGAAGGGACTTCAGATTCCCTTGGGCCTGTAAGAACTGCGCCTGGTATTCGGCGTCCTCCAGCCGAACCAAGACCTGGTTAGTCTTGACCGGGTCGCCTTTTTCGACGCCAATCCAAGCGACCCGCCCCACGACCTTCGAGGTCAACTCAATTTTGTGATGGGACACAATGTATCCGGCAGCGTTCAGGATGATACCGGAACCATCGGTTGAACCAAGGTTGCTGCTGCTCACCCGATACGTTTCTACCTCGGCCGCCTTACCGGTCAGTCGCATGGTGGTGACCCAAACCCCCAGCACGGCGAGAATCAGCACACCTCCGATGATCCACGTCACCGACCATTTGGAGAGTTTCTCCGGTTTCCGCCGCCCTTGGCGGTCAATCTTCAAACCCCGCAAGTCCTGATCTAGATTCTTGCTTTCAGTTGGCATCTGATAACTCTCGCAAAAGCTGGTATGCAGCCGACATATCCGGATCTTGAGTCTTGCAAGCTAGCACCTTTGCCAACCTCCTTCTCAACTAAAGTTCCCTCAGGGAATTCAGAATGTCAGCTTTGGAAGCCGCCCTGGCCGGCAGAAAGCCCCCCAGGATCCCCATCACCGAGGCAAAAGTGATCCCTAACGCAATGATAGCCGGAGTAATCTTAAAATCAAACCCCGTCTGGCTGAAAGTCACATTGTTTCCGATACCCGCCTTGAGGCCGTTCAAGGGTAACACCATGAGGATCCCCAAGAATCCCCCCAGCAAGGACAGCAGCAACGACTCGACCACAAACGAGACCAGGATGCTGACCTTGGAGAATCCCAGCACTCTCAGGGTACCGATCTCCTTGGATCGCCGAGCTACGGCTGCATACATGGTGTTCATGGCTGCGAAACAACTGCCAATTGCCATGATGACCGCCACAAACACCCCCAGGAACTGGACTGGCCTGGCTGTATCAGTCTGCTGCTCGTAATAGTCGACTTCTGTTTTGCCCTCCAGGTAAAGACGCTGGTCATCAGACATGCTGTTCTTCAATGCTCGTAAAGCAGCCGGATCAGTAGCCCGAACCAATGCAGAAGACAGCACTTCGTTGCGGTTGAAATCAGTGGCAATTTGGTTCAGGTCTCCCCAGACTTCGCTGTCAAAAGCGCTCTTCCTGGCGTCCATAATGCCGACGATTGTCCAGTCGCCGCGCCCAAACCGGATTGAATCTCCCAACGAGGCATTCAGATACCGAGATGTGACTGCCTTGCCCACGACCACCTCCCGCTGACCCGCCTGAAACCATCGGCCCTCGGCAATAGTAATCTCGGGTCTCATTTTGACCCCCACTTCTGAAACACCTCGAATGCTTACGTTAGAGCCCTCAGGATTGCTTTCTTGGGGAAGATTGATGACGGTAACAATCTCCCCCGAAACCATCGGTTCCCCGTCCGGTAGCCTTTGGATTCCCTCTTTGAACCGGATGCTTGAAAGTGCCTCGCGGGCAATTTGGCTGATCAATTCAGAAGTGGAATTCTTCCGCATGACGATCAGGTTCAACGGATGTCCAGTCGAAGCGAGCGCGGATTTCAGACCTGCAACCATGGCCAAGATGCCCAGCAACACCGCGACGGTCAGGGCGATTCCCAGGGCAGTCAGGATCGTGGTGGTTTTGCGGACCCGAAGATTCCGCAGATTATAGGAAAAAGGTAAAGCCATATGCGAATTCAATCACCTCGAATCGGAGTCTTGGGTTTTCGCGGCAACAGGTGCAGGGCAAAAATCCTCGATCCCCAAGCCTGCCCTTCTTATCCAATGTGGCGCAGTGCCTCGGCGATCGGCACCCGATTGGCGTTCACCGCCGGGACAATGGAACTCAACAATCCGACAGTGAGAGCCACAAATAAACTAGTGGCCAGAACCGCCGGCGGCATGGTGATTCCGGCAAAGAAAATTAGCCTGACAAAGCTAATCTGGTTGAGGGCAGCGCAAACCAGGAAGGCAAGGCCGCATCCCAGCAAACCCCCGATGCCTGCGATCAAGAGAGACTCCGCAATAATCATGGAAAGAATCTTATTAGTGGTAAATCCCAAGGTCTTGAGAACTCCAATCTCTTTCACCCTCTCTCGAACAGACATGGCCATGGTGTTGGCAGAGACCAGGAGGATGGTAAAAACCACAGCCCCGCAGATGCTCAGCAGCAGAAATTTCACATTCCCCAAGTTCGACACAAAACTCAAGAAAAAGGCCCTCTCGGTTTCGGTCTTGGTCTGTCGGTCCGAGTTGCGAAACGTTTCATCGATTTCACGAGCGATCCGCGGCACGGACTCGGCAGAATCGCCCAGCATGGCGAAGGTGCCAACTGAACCGCGTTTCGATTCCGGCAGAGATTCCTCCAGGTACTTGCGGTGGAAATACATCACGTTATCATTGCTAGCTTGCGTCTCTTCAAAGACAGCTTTGACAGTGAACTCCAGATCAACCGGATAAATGTCCCCTTTGATGGTAAATTTCTGACCCATCTTGAGGCCTTGCTTCTCGGCCAGTGTCTTCCCTATTGCAGCAGCGGCCCGGTCAGATTGAAACGCCTCCAACTGTTCCGATGAGATCTTCAATTCGGGATAGACCTTAAAAATAGTCTGCGGCTCAGTCGCGAACCGGGGAAAGAAATGCTCCGGCCGGTTGTCAATATAAATACCTTGAAACCAGGTCCTCGAGGTGACTTCGCGAACTCCCGAGATCTGCCTGATCTTGGCTTCGTAGTATTCGGGAAGGGGGAAAGTTAAAGAGACCCGGTTTCGACAGACCAAGCGCAAAGCTTGTTGGGGGGGACCTTGCCGGTAATAGAAGGCGTGGTACATCGCAAACAGCATGCCCAGCAGGAACAAGGAGACGCTGATGCTTGCAATAGTAAGAATTGTCCGCCTTTTGTTGCGCAGTGAATTCTTAAAAGTAAAAGGGATATATTTCCACACAACTCACCAGCCTGAAATCGATTTCGGTGCTGACCTATTGATCCCAATCATTAGGGGTCCCCCCAAATCAGTTAAGACTAACACATAGCTCCAGAACCATGTCAAGTTCCGGAGAACCGTCCGCCCGTAATCTAAGTGAACCCTCACCTGCCTAAGACATGTATGGACTTTTAAGCTAAGTGCTCTGGTTCATAAAAACGCTAACATATTTCAAGCCCATTTGGAGTGCGGCAGCTTGCTCTGGTCTTTATACGGATTTTGTTATCTCGGATCTTCATGATTGATCACCGGGATTGGGCGATTTATCGAAAGTTAGGGCGGCAGCGCGTGCAAGCGCCAGCCCTGGACCATGTCTTGGAGTCGCCGCAGCCCGGAAGCGAGGCTTTCTGCTCCCGGCTCTCCATCGCCTTTGCGACCCAACCATCCTCCCAATTTAGCCACCATCCAGTTCGCTTCCCCCAAGGTCAACTCCGAGGCTGGTTGCGAAGTCTTTTTTTTTACCGCACGACTCAGCACCTCGAGTTCTTCCAGGGTGTAGAGCAGGGACGCCGGAACATTCGGCAGGGCGCGACCCAGTTTCATCAATGCCAGTATGCGCCACGCCATGATCATATCGAACGCGAGCCCACGCTGCAGGTGCTCAGCCGTTCTAAACTCGCGCTGCTCAACTTTGCAGATACTCTTCAAGACTCGATGCCATTCCTCGATGCCCCAGCGTCGACAGTACCACGCTACCTTCTCCCAGGCTTCAGCTGCCGTGCTAACCGGAAGGTCTGTCAACAGCATCCAATCCAGTGGCTCGATTCCCGGCGGTGGCTCCGGTTCGTGCACCCACACGGCCCGCAACGTCAGCGAGGGCCAGCCCTTCTTGGGACCCACGGCCGGAGCCTGGATCGTGACGGAGGCCTAGCGAATCTCCACCGTGGCAATACGGGCAGCGCGGCTGCCGCAGCGAGGGAGACGCAAGTCGCGGCTCTCCCCCAACGGCTGCGTCGCCAGGAATGCCCAGAGCTTCTGGTGACCCTCGAGATTCCGATCATGCTGGGCACGGACGAGCACGTGAAGATTGGGAGGGCCGGCCTGAACTCCGTCATGCAATTCGTAAAGGTCCCCCTCGCGATCGGCCAGGACGACCATCTGGGTGCGCGGCAGGCGCCGTGCGGCGGCAGCGCTGACTCGCAACTCATCCATCCACCGGACGCTTTCCTTTTCGTCAATCGATTTGGCGTTGCGCGCCCGTTTGTCGGTGGACGGTTCCTCGCAACGCCCCCAGCTCCGGGCATCCAACACCCCCAGCAGCACCCCGTCTGTGCGGAATGCCAGCAGACTATGCAGGAAGAGCCCGCGGGCAGGCCCGGAGCCGATCAGGCCGAGATCCGTGGTCTGTTTCAGGCCCGAGTAGTTCAGGGTTGTCGTATCCTGGGCCAGCAACACTATAGGTTCAACCGCCATGCGGGCTTGGGTGGATTCCGCGTGTGGGCGCAAGAGAGTCTGCAGGCTGACCTCGGGGCTCTTGTTCCTGATCAGGCTGTAAGCCCCCTTGGCATCCGCCCAGTCCGGGAAACTGGCTCCGAAGGTCGCCGACGGATCGTTCCAGCGGGCCAGAAGAATCTTCAAAGCACGACTGTCAAGCCTGGTATCTCCCAGGTCGCTGCTTTCCAGTTCCCGGGCGCACCAGTCGGCAGCCTCAATGCTCTCCGGAAGCGAGCAAGGCCTAACCGATTCGGGAGGCTCGTTCTGCAACTGCCGGCGCGCATCGGAATCGAGAGGGTAAACCCAGATGTCCTTGGGTGTTATGGAGCCCTTCCTGGCGCCCAGACGGCCCTGGCCCGTGCTCTCACCCAGGCGCAACCAGTTGGCCGCTGCCAAGGAGCGGCCGGTGAAGCGGGTGCGATCCACGAAGGTTTCCCCCAGAAGTGGACGCGCACCGTAGCGACTGTACCAATCCTCACCCAGACGCGAGGCCACCAGGCTCCAGGTCTTGGAGACCAGGTTGCTGCAACGAACCTCTGGGCGGATCAGGAGGCGCGAAAGACAGACCACTTCGCGCAAATGTTCGAGGCGGGCACGGGTGGACCAGCCGATCCACTGGTCGCGAGCCCCGAGCAGGAAAGCCGCGGGGCCGAAACCCAGCGCGCCCAACCAGCCATGCTCGCTGCCGATCAGATAGCGCAACTGCGTCCCCACCAGAGGCGCGTCCCCGCAGGGATGCTGTTGGATGATCAAGTCATTCCAGAGACCATGCAGCGGATCATCCTGCCCGGAGATCAGGTAGAGAGACAACCCCCGGACCTCATCGACCCGTCTGGGTACGCCGACAACCGCTGGCAGCTTTTGACCCGACGGCTTCAGTCGGTGAACCGCCGAATGCCCGGTCTTGCGGAGGCGAAAAAGGCCCAGATTCTCCAACTTACGCAAGGCCACCCTGGCGCTCGAAAGTGCCGGTCGCCCGGTTGGAGAATACCAGTTAAGATGAAGGCAGATCTCTCTAGCGAGGGTCCCGCGACCGATTTTAGGTTGTGCTGCGATCATCTCAGCCAGGTGTTGAATCAGGGCGGGCGTAAAGGTGCGCCCGCCGGTACGCACAGGAGTATCCATGTTCGAGAGTGTGCCAAAACGATCTTCCTGTGTCTACAAAAAAGAAAATCCGTACAAAGACCAGAGC
>JBGPHY010000219.1:0-8592 GCA_041484625.1 Terriglobia bacterium
TCCCTGATTCATCCTTATTTCTCACGATTCACGCTTCTTTTTGTCATCAGCTTTTGGAGGCTCTTGTGGAAGTCAATAGAGCCCCTTTTCCCCTGCAGGACGGGTCTTCCAGCGGCGATGGACCCAGAGCCACTGGTCTGGATATTTTCGAACCAAACCTTCCAGAATCTGGTTGAACAAGGTGGTATTGACAACAATATCAGACTGCAGATCTCCACTTTGTATCATTTCAACAGGAGGTTCAAATCGCAAGCGGTGTTTCCGCAACTTATCATCCCAGATCAGGACGCCCGGGACGACGGTTGCACAGGTTCTCAGAGCAATCGTGGCAAGGCTGGTCGTGGTGCAGGCGGGGATATTGAAGAACGGCACAAAGACCCCAGAATCCATAGTCGCATTTTGATCGATCAAGATTCCTACGGCTTGGTTGTTCCGCAGGGCCCGAAGGATTTCTCTCAGCGCTTCTTTCTTCTCGATGAGCTGGTTCCCGGAAAGGACCCGATAGCCGTTAATCATCTCGTCGATATAGGGATTGTCGATGGGACGGATTACGAACTTCAGTGGATGCCCGTAGACCGCGTGGGCAAAAGGGCAGAGTTCCCACGCGCCAAAATGTGCCGTTAGGAAAAGAGTCCCCTTCCCTCGCCGAAGCGACTCTGCGTAGTTTTCGAAACCGTCGTAAACAACCACCTGCTCAATGTTTTCTCTATTCAGTTTAGGCAACTGGCTGAATTCACCCAGCAGACGCCCTAAATTGAAGAAAACTCCTCTGACAATCTTTCGCCGTTCGGAATCCGGGAGTTCTCCTAGGGCCAAACTCAGGTTCTTCTCGGTAACTCTGCGTAATCGGCGGGAAAACAGGAAAGCAATGCGGGCAATGAGGCGCCCCACAAACAGACTTCCTCCGCGCGGCAGGGTAGCCAACGTTTTGATGAGACAGGCCGCCGCATAATATTCAACCTTTAACCGCAGAGTATGAAAAAGCGGGTATGGTTGCGTTGAAATGGGCTGGCTCCGAAGGAAGAGATTCTTTCCAATATCCGTCCGCTCACGCAAGATACCACTTTCTGGAAAGCGGTGGCAACCACCGAGGTGAGAGGCGTCGGTCAGGTGAAAAACTATAGGGCGTTTTTGTGAAACGCCGCGAGTTGAGGCGGTTGACACAACCATCTTACAGCAGAACGACGCAGGACTAGCGCAGTGCAGGTGAGCGTGCTTTTGGTTTGACAGTCGGCTCGCTCATCCTGTATAGTTTGGAGTTCGACTAACTTGTGTTTGACTATAAGATCAGAGGAACCTGTGAATGGCAAATCATAAGTCTGCGGAAAAACGGAACCGGCAAAACCAGAAACGGCGTTTGATCAACCGCATGAATCTACAGCGACTTCGCACCCAGTTGAAGAAAATGACAACTGCCCTGAGTTCTAAAAACGTGGAAACGGTAAAAGCCCAACTGTCCACAACTCTTTCCCTCATTGACAAATCCATTCAAAAGGGTGTGATTCACAAAGGTGCGGCAGCCCGCCGGAAATCTCGTCTAATGCAAAAGGTGAATTCTCTCCTCTCGGTCCCGTCTGTTTCCTAGCCTTCCATTTCATCTTTTGAACCACGATTCGCTCGTCTGGGGCCCCTAGGCACTCGGTTGACCTTCCTGTCAGGTCCCACAGCCCCTTTGCACTTTTCTGGGAAGGCGTGTTTGAATGTGCGAGCCACCCTCGGGGAGCGAAATAACCGAATCGGAAGTCGCCACTCGAGGGACAACGGTCCCGCGCCTCGAAGGTAAACCTCAAGAACTCCGTTGATTTGACGATAAGAGCTGGAAGGGTGGCAGATTCGACAGATTTCGGAGAGGTGGGACCTTGAAGATCTCGGAACTATGGCAACTGACCCGACTCAACCTGGGACAGAACCAATCGGATGAGCAGAGACTTTATGACTGGAACCAGCAATTCATCGAACTGGGACGAACCCTTCTCACTCTGTTGCAGCAATATCGTTGGGAAATCGGAGAGATCAAGAGCCAGGAGTTCATAAACGGCATCGAAGCATGGAAGGACGGGCTGAAGACCGTGGAGGGTCCCGGGAAACTGGGGGAATTCCGCCTGAATGTCTATGCGAAATCGAGTGAATACCTGAAGAGAGAGAAGACGTACCTAGCTGAACGGGAAGGTGAATTGAAGAACATGGTCACATTGCTCTCCGAGGCCGTGTCCACTCTAGTCACCGACAACGGAACTTACCACGAGGAAGTTCTCAAACGAGCCCAAGGGCTCTCTCAGATCTCCCAACTGGAAGACATCAAGAAAATCCGTCTTCTTCTCGCCAAAGAGGTCGAACAGCTGAAAGAGGTAGTGAAGGTAAAAAGAGACCAGGACCGCCAGCACCAGGAGCAACTGTCTAAATACGTAGAAGCGCTGCAATCGAGGCTGCAGTCGGCCGTGAACCGCTCCTTAAAGGACTCCCTCACAGGACTCTATAACCGGCAGGGCTGGGACCAGGAACTTGTCAACGCCTGCCACAACGCCTCAGTCACCAGATTGCCGTTTTCCCTGGCTGTGCTGGACGTCGACAATTTCAAGCAGGTCAATGACAAGTACGGCCACCAGGTGGGCGACCTCATACTCACCAAGGTGGCCAAGGAATTCCGGGAGTCATTCCGTTCCGAGGATTATGTAGCCCGTTACGGGGGCGATGAATTCGGTTTCCTCCTGCAGACTCCTTCGCTGGAGAAAGCTCAGCGGCGGCTGGAGCGGCTCTGCAAAGACCTTTCCAAGCCTACCTACCAGTGCGCGGTCGACAAAACGGAGTTCTTCCTGCGGATTTCACTGAGCTGCGGCGTGGCCTTCTACCGGGAAAGTGATACCCCCGAGACCCTTCTGCGACGAGCAGACCAGGCCCTCTACATGGCCAAGCAGACTGGCAAGAACCGGGTGGTCACAGAGACCTTGCTGGTGGCTAAATCCGCTTGAAGCCGCAAAATCTCCCCAAGCTGCCGGGGCGCAGGAATATGCACCTTTGTCTGGCGGTTCGGATAGAAGGGCAGAGAGAATCTTCCGCCTCTTTCTTCCCTCGTGCTCGACCTCGCTGTCCTCGGTAGCGGTCATTCTGCGGGCGAGAATAAAGACGAGGACGATTCTCAAGAAATATAAGGAACTGTCTGAGGGCCCTCCGGCATGACAGCCACGCGGAACTTCCTATCTCCTTCAATTCCCTCGTTCTCTACCTGCAATTGATGTATCAAGCTCGGGATATCACGAACCGGGACCAAGTGTGCGGCTCTGACCTCTTCCTCGGGCAAGGTTGAGTAAAGATAGACCCGGGCTTTCATCAGAATCCTAGCCAGGATTTGAACTTGCCACTGATCATGGACGGGTTCGGGATGAGCGCGGATCATCTCCAGGAGCTTGGCGGGACTCGATTGGGCTTTGAGCAGCTGCCGGAAACTGCCATGCTCCGGCACCCCATCCGAACATTCGGACGCTACAACAATTGTCCCCCTCTCTCTGACGATCCGCACTGCGGCCGACATTCCTTTGACAGTTTGATACAAGTTCAAATCGAGAGGGAAGCCCGAATTGGTAGTGACCACCACGTCATAGGGTTGAGGCACCGGTCTCATCACGCATTCCCTGGCGAAGGCACATCCGGCGGCATGCGCGGTCTGCCAATCGCCGGCGAAAACCCCGGTGATAGCTCGATGCTTGTTCAGCGTGACGTTGACGATGAAATCCGGCTGTACCAATCCGGCGATCTCTCGCATCTCTTCCTGGATGGGATTGCCTTCCATGATTCCCCAGGTAGCATTCGGGTTGTCAATCATGGGTGCGGAGTGGTTTCTCAGGATACTTTCGAAGGCGGCCACACCCAATAGAACGGATTTGGGCCCCCCGGAAAACCCAGCGAAGAAATGAGGTTCAATGAATCCCGTAAGGATCTTGACCTTGGCTTCGACGAACTCGCGGTTCACCCAGACATCGTTTCCGAAATGGCTCTTCCCCAGGTGAACCATGCTCTCTCGATCCTGCGGGTTGTGCTGGACCACCCGGTACCTGTCCAGGATTTTTCGGCCCAACATGGCTTCCAATTCCTGTGGAGTGTTTTGCCGGTGCGTCCCTAGGGCGTTGATGAGAGTGATTCTCTCGAGCGGAATGTGCTGGAGTTCCTCCAGGATGATAGGAAGAACGCGATCGCTGGGCATGGGGCGGGTTCGGTCAGAAAAGACGATGGCTACTGGATCGGAACTGGAAGCGATGTCGTGAAGTGGGGCGCTGCCGATCGGCTGCTTCAGGGACTGACGGATGGCCGCGGTCTCGTCAGGTAACCCCTCGACAAATCTCGGCTCGATCACGTCGACGATCCGGTCTGGAAAGTCCACCTCCAACCCTTGTTGTCCGTAGGCAAGTTTGATTCTCATGAGACCTCGCACCCCAAATTGACTTCGCCGCCGCACTATTATACTTTAAGCCGTTAGCTGGCTGGTAATACACCTTGATTCCCTGGATCCGGATTGTGTCACCCGTGCTCCCATTGCCGGCATTCGGTCTGGTCGAGGACCATAGAAAGAGGGTCTGGAATGGAAGAGCGAGAGTTTTATGTCGAAAAGGACGAATTGAAGCCGGCCTCCCTGAGCTGTCCATTCTGCCGGCAACACAACAATTACGAGATCCGCTGGCGAAGACGAAGCAAGAAAGACTCCCTGCCTTCGCATGCCAGCAGGGAAGACCAGATGCGTTTTGCCAAGGCCCGCTCTTACCTGGTGCGTGTGGACGACGCAGTCCCCTGTAAGAACCCGCGCTGCCGGAGGCGTTTCGAGATTACAAGTCTCCAGACGGTGGCATTCATCTAGGCCCAGAAGTCTGCCTCCCGTTTTTTGTTGTCAGCCGATTCTTGCCGTTGCCAATGGACTCTATGCAAATCCCATTACAGAAGCTGGGCCGGAGAGACTACCTCCTGATCGTGGTTTGTTCCTGCCTGGCTGCCATTTCCCTGTGGATTGCCGTTCGGTATTTCTACCGCGTTTTCCCTGAAGCCTCCATCGAGTTCAATGTGAACCGGGACAGTTCTCTGCCGGTGGCCGTCGGATTCTTGGAACGGTTGAGAGGCGCTCCAGGCGGAGAGAAACCGATATCTTTGCTTCCCGATCTTCGACTCTACCGGCACGCTGCCCTGTTTGATTATGACGCCACGGCCAAAACCTTCCTGGAAAGGGAAATGGGGTTGGAAAAGGCCAATCGTCTGATGGGCCGGGAGATCCGGCTCTGGCGATGGCGACACCGCTGGTTCCGACCTCAGCAGAAGGAAGAAATCCAGGTTGACGTCAGCCCGTTGGGAGACATCGCAAGGTTCGCTCACATGGTGGGAGAGACTGCGGAGGGCAGCAACCTGAGCCAGGGGGAGGCCCAGTCCCTGGCGGAGGCCTTCCTCCAGCAGACGCTCAAAATCGAGCTTTCCAGCTTGGAGTTTGTGGAAGTCAACACGGAAAAAAGAGAGAAGCGCACTGATCACCTCTTCCGTTGGAAATCCAAACTCCTGCAATGGGGCGATGCCCAGTATCGTTACAGTGTCACCATCCAAGGGGCAGAAGTGGGGGGATATGAGGAAGGGCTGAAGGTCCCCGAAGAGTGGTCGAGAGGTTATCAGAAGTTGCGGTCCCTCAATGACACGACCGCCGAGATTGCCGTTATTTTCCTGGTGGCCACTATCCTGGCCATGCTGGTGGTCTTGGTCCGAAACCTCCGGCACCGGGACATCCCGTGGCGATTTGCGGGATTGCTGGGCCTGGTCACTTTTGTCCTTACGTTTCTCAGCCAACTGAACAATCTTCCGTTGAGTGAGTTCTTTTTCGACACCACGGATACCTACGGCAGCTTTCTGATCCAACTCTTCCTCAGGGCACTGGCAGCCGGCGGCGGGTCAGGGGCTGGTATTTTCCTGATTGCGGCCTGCGCGGAACCACTGTACCGCCAATCGTACCCCCACCGGATTGCCTTGCCCAGTCTGTTTCGCTGGCCAGGTTTGCGAAGCAAGGAGTTTTTCATCGGCACGATCATTGGCCTGGCGATGACTTTCTTCTTCTTTGCTTACGATTCGGTATTTTACCTGGTAGCCCAGAGGTTCGGCGCCTGGGCCCCGGCCGAGGTCCCTTATTCCGATCTGCTCAACACCCGAATTCCCTGGGTGTATGTCTTGCTTTTTGGGTTTTTTCCGGCCGTCTCCGAAGAATTTATCTCCCGGGTCTTTTCCCTCCCCTTCTTCGAGCGATTGTTCCGTTTTCGTTGGGTGGCTGTATTTCTGGCGTCATTCATCTGGGGATTTGCCCACGCCAATTACCCCAACCAGCCATTCTATATTCGCGGCATTGAAGTCGGCATCGGAGGCCTGATCGTTAGCTGGGTGTTTCTTCGTTTCGGAATTGTGGGGCCATTGGTCTGGCATTACTCCGTAGATGCTTTCTATACGGCCTTCCTGCTCCTGCGCTCCGGCAACCTTTATTTGACTGTGTCCGGCGCCGTGTCGGCGGGAATCATGCTTATACCCCTGCTGGTCGCTCTGGGGGCTTACTTGAAACGGCGGGGGTTTGTCGATCCGACGCCTCTGCTCAACGGATACTCGGACCCCACCGCGGACAGGCCCCTGGCGGTGGCGGCGGTTGAGGAACGGACTCTGGCGTCCTATGTGCCCTTGCCCGGAAAGCATCGTCTGATCCTGGCTTCGGCGGCCATCCTGCTGTTGGTAGTCTGCCTGCTTCCCTTCACCCGATTCGGCGATTTCCTCAACATTGGGATCAACCGGGCCCGGGCCATCAAGGATGCCGAGAACTTCCTGGATCAGCGAGGGGTCGATTGGCGGTCCTTTCGCACGGTGGCTCATTACGAACACAGCCTGGACCCCGTTGCTGCTCAGTATCTCCTGAAGTATTCGGGCGTAGATTCCTTGAACCGCATTTTCTCGCAGAGGATAAAGGCCTCTGCCTGGGTGGTCCGGTTCTATCGCCCGCTCGAGGAAGAGGAGTACCAGGTCTACCTCCAACCCCGGAATGGTGCGGTTTTTACTTTTTCACACAAGCTTGCCGAGAATGCGCCCGGTGCTCATCTCGACAAATCCGAGGCTCAGCGTTTGGCTGAGAAGTACGTGAAGACCCAGGGGATTGCTTTGGACCAACTGGAACTCAAGGAAGCCAATTCGGAAAAACGAAAGTCCCGGCAGGACTACGCCTTCGTCTGGGAAATGAAGGCAGAGCGAATCCGGGAATCCTCCGTCCGGCTGGAAGTTCTGCTGGCCGGAGACCAGGTCACGGGCTACTCCTTCTTCGTCAAAGTCCCCGAAGAATGGCAGAGGGCTAGGGAAAAGACCACTCTCTTTCAAATTCTGGTTCTCAGTTCACGTTTCTTGGTGCTGGGTTTCCTCGGAGGATGGGCTTTCTGGGCGTTTTTGCGCAACGCTCGAAGAGGGCTGATTCGGTGGAAAGCCGTCCTGGCGGTCAGTTTGGGCCTGGTCCTGGTGCAAATCCTGGTTCAGTTGAACGCACTGCCGGTGCTATTTCGCAGTTACGATACTTCGGTAGCTCCAAGGATATTTGTGGTGGAATATCTCAGCCAATTTCTCACCGCCCAGATCCTGCAGTGGCTCTTCTTCACTCTGTTGATCGGCCTGGCATCATCCTTGTATCCTGACTGCTGGCGGTTACTCAACCGCCGTTCCCGTTCTCCGTATGCCCGCGAGGCTCTCTGGATTGCCGGTTCCCTGGCCGTTGCTGCCTTCGGAGTGGCCAGCCTTGAAAGCTGGTTCATCCAGCGATTTCACCAGTATGCGCTCTTGCCTTCACTCCCCCTCCTGGACGAGGTTAATCACGTGGTTCCCGCCCTTTCGGTGCTGGCTCGTGTCCTGCAAACATCGATTGTGTATTCCGCTGTCCTGGGCATTTTCTTTTTTGTTCTGCTTCACGTTTCCGAAAAGAGGGGAGGCCGTTTGCTTTTCCTGGCCCTCACCCTTCTGAGCCTGCTGCCGATGTCTGCAGTAGCTCCGGGAGAGTGGATCATGGCCCTAGGGGTGCGACTTGTCCTCCTGATCATTGTCCTCTGTCTCGCGCAGTTCATCAGCCGGAACAATGTGTTGGCCTACCTGCTTTCAATCGTTGTTCTGGCCCTTTCCCGAAGCGGAGTGGAGCTGCTTTGGCAGTCGTCAGTGTTTCTGCAGTGGAATGGTCTCCTGCTCCTAGTGATGCTTGGTTTGATCGCCCTTCGGCTGGTCATGGAAGCTAAGAAGCACGATCCAGAACCGGTTTCCGAAGCTCTTTAGCTCCGAATTCACAGGTGCCTGAGGCTGCTTGCTGAGTCGTTTCCCCTCTGGGAGGCTCTGACGGATGTCTTCAAGAATGGACTCGACGTCGGCTCTATCACCTCATTTCCCGGTCACAACAAGCGCCATGGCCGGAATCCACCCAATCCAAAATTGCCTTCCGCTGGGCATAAATCTCCGGCGTCAGTTTCGCGTCGACATTGTCCCAATTTCGATTGAGGTCGTAGCCGAACTTGTTGAACCTCACACCTCCCCGCACCACTCCATCGGGATCGGCCATCGGGAACAGTTTCA
>JBGPHY010000220.1:0-8586 GCA_041484625.1 Terriglobia bacterium
ATCTGTCGACACATCAGCAACTTATAATAGTACCCCTAATGGCAGTCTGCTTGCTTTTCCTGTGACGGACAGGAGCCATTCCTGAGCGATTTCTGGTGACTTGCGGAATTCGCGCGGCAAGCGGCTTTTGCAGTTGAACAGGGGGCGAAAAATGGGAAACTTACTGAAAGACATTCGCTTCGGATTGAGGATGGTCCGGCGTAATCCTGGATTTGCCACACTCGTCATTTTCACACTGGCACTAGGAATTGGAGCCAACAGCGCCATCTTCAGTATTGTTAACGCCGTACTGCTCCGTCCCCTCCCATTCCGAGATCCGGACCGTGTGGTGTTCGTATGGGAGACGCTCCAGAGAGAGGGCCTTGATCAGGGTGTCGCCTCTGTTCCTAATTTCTTTGACTGGAAAGAACAAAGCCGGTCTTTTGAAGACATGGGAGCAGCCTTTTACTTGCCGGAAACCGGGTTCAACCTGGTGACAGGGGGGGAACCCGAACGCGTTTCAGGCGGCATGGCTTCGGCCGGTTTCTTCTCAGTGCTCGGTGTCAAGCCGGCAGTAGGCCGATTTTTCATTCCGGAAGAGGACCGGCATGGCGGAACCCCTGTCGCTATCATCAGCCATGGATTGTGGCAACGCCGCTTCGGTTCGAATCCGGAGCTCATTGGAAAGACTGTGCGGGTAGATGCGGTGCCTCGCATCGTGGTTGGTGTTCTACCTCCCGAATTTGACGCTCTGGGGAAAATCGACTTGTGGGTTCCCAGGATTCTCGACCGTGCAGAACCCCGTGGAGACCACAATGTGGGAGTCATTGCCCGACTCAAGTCCGAAGTTAGCTTGCAGCAAGCCCAAACAGAAATGGAAACGATTGCCCGCCGATTAGAACAGCAATACCCGGATACCAACAAAGGCTGGGGGGTCAAAGTGGTTCCGATGGCTCAGGTCTATAGTGGACCCATTGCTCCGGCGCTGCTTGTCCTCGAAGTGGCAGTCGGATTCTTGCTCTTGATTACCTGCGCCAACGTGGCTGGAGTGTTGCTGGCAAGAGCTTCAGCGCGACAGAAAGAGATCGCGATTCGTGTTGCCCTGGGGGCCGATCGCTGGCGTGTGGTCCGGCAGCTCCTCACCGAGAGTGTTGTCTTGGCTCTGGGTGGCGGTCTGTTGGGCCTGCTGCTTGCCGGTTGGGGAGTGGGAGCCCTGCGCAGCATGCTCCCCGACTACATTCCGCGTTTAACATCCATGGACATCGATGCGCGGGTGTTGTTGTTTACTTTGGGAATCTCTCTAGCCACCGGGTTTCTGTTCGGACTGGTTCCCGCCTTTAAAGCCTCACGAGGAGAACTGGCCGAGACTCTCAAAGAGGGGGGTGGAAAGAATGCACCGGGCTCGGGCAGCCAAAAAACACGCAGTCTGTTGCTGGTGGGTGAAGTCGCGCTCAGCCTGGTGCTTTCAATTGGAGCCAGGCTATTGGCGAAAAGCTTCATGCGGTTGATCTCCGTCAATCCCGGGTTCCAAGCAGACAATCTTCTCACGATGACGCTGGCCTTGCCGGGCGAGAAGTACCGTGAGGAGCGCCAGAGATTGGCATTTTACAGGGCGTTGCTGGAGAAAGTGGAAGGATTGCCCGGGGTGAAATCGGCGGCCGCCGTCAGCATCCTGCCGTTACGGTCTAATTTCCTGAATATGCGCGTCAACGTCGGACCTTTCCACATCGAAGGTCTTGCCCCTGCACAGCCTGGACAGGAGCCTTCCGCGGATTTTCGAGTCGTGACTCGCGGCTTTTTCGAGGCTATGTCTATCCCCCTGGTCAGCGGCCGGAGCTTCTCTGAACAGGACACACAAGACAAACCTCGAGTGATTTTAATTAACGAGACCATGGCCAGGCGTTACTTCCCAGGCCAGGATCCCATCGGGAAACGCCTGAGTACTCTGCCCGCCACATCTGCCCCGCGCGAGATAGTGGGGGTGGTCAAAGATGTGAAACTCCAGAGCTTGAGCTCTCAAATCACGCCAGGTATCTTCATTCCATACTCTCAGGATTCATGGCCGAGAATGAACCTGGTGGTCAGGACCCTGACCGACCCGGCTGGAATGAGCGCTGCCATCAGGCAAGAGGTCCTGGCCATCGACAAGGATCAGCCGGTGGCTAACGTGCAAACTATGCGCCGTGTGATTTCCGATTCGGTGATGCCGCAGCGGTTGTCCATGGCTCTGCTCGGGGCCTTTGCCGGCCTCGCAATGGTCTTGGCGGTGGTAGGAATTTATGGCTTGACGGCTTATTCGGTGAGCCAGCGTACACGGGAAATCGGAATCCGCATGGCGCTTGGGGCTCAGCAAAGCGATGTCCTGCGTATGGTTCTTCGCAAAGGAATGATCGTCGCCATGGTCGGGATTGGTTTGGGAATGCTCGGGTCCATCGCCGTCACTCGAGGTCTGAGCGGATTGCTTTACGGAGTGACTGCAACAGATCCGGTCGTCTTCGGGGGGGTCGCACTTCTGCTGCTGGCGGCGGCTGTCCTGGCCAGCTTTGTTCCGGCACGGAAAGCCACACGAGTCGACCCCATGGAGGCGCTGAGATACGAATAATCCCATTTCCGATTGCCGAATTCCAATTGCCGATTGAAAAGTAATGGACAAACAAGACCTTAAGAAAAGAACCAAGGATTTCGCGATCAGGGTCATGAATCTGGTTGATGCGCTTCCACGTTCGGTAAAGGGCCGTGCCGTAGGAAACCAGTTGGTGCGCAGTGGAACGGCTGTGGGGGCCAACTACCGAGCTTGCTGCCGTTCCCGATCGAGAGCGGAATTCATTGCCAAATTGGGGGTCGTGGAGGAGGAAGCAGATGAGAGTGCTTTCTGGCTGGAGCTCATCATCGAGGGTGGGTTGTTGCCGGCGGTAAAGGTTCAGGCGCTTCTAAGCGAAGCAAATGAACTGGTAGCCATCATGGCTGCATCCCGAAAATCTGCAGCACAGGTAACAAATCGAAAATCGACAATCGGAAATCGGAAATGAGGATTTGATCAATGAACGTCTTCATTCAGGACATTCGTCACGGGTTGCGCCTCTGGCGCAGAAATCCAGTTTTTACGGCGATTATTGTCCTGACATTGGCTTTGGGAATCGGGGCCAACACCGCCATTTTCAGCGTCATCAATGCCGTTTTTTTCCATTCACTGCCATTTAGCGGACAGTCGCGAATTGTGCAAGTCGGTGAACGCCCTGTTCGCTCGGGTTCAAATGACGACTGGCTGCGAGTTTCTTATCCCACCTTTGCGGACTGGAAAGCGCAGAACCGGATTTTCGATACCATTGCGGTTTATGATGGGAAAGAGACCAATCTAACGTCAGAAAATGCCGATCCCGAAAGAATCACTATTTCAGCCGTTTCCCCCGATTATTTTGCAGTGTGCGGAGTGATGCCTCTGCTTGGGCGCCCCTTTTTATCAGAGGACTTCAAGCCCGGCGCCGCCAGGCCAGTGGTCATCAGTCATGCCCTCTGGAAACGACGGTACAACAGCCGTCCTGACGCACTGGGTCAACCGGTTAAGGTGGAAGGTCTACCCTACACCATTGCGGGAGTCATGCCGGTCAACTACAAGCTTTATTGGGAAGAACGCTCGGTCGAAGCGTGGGTGGCCATGGATTCCAAATATGCTCAGATGCCTCGGGGAGATCGGAGCCTTCCTTGTCTGGCCCGCCTCAAGCCGGGCATTTCGCTGGAGCGGGCACAAGCCGACATGGCCATGATTGGGAAACGCCTGGCCGATCAATATCCGGAGAAACAGAAGTGGGAAACCAGAGTCTGTCGGCTCAAAGGGATCTCCCTGGAAGCCACAGAGGAAAGGGCCCTATGGATTCTTCTCGTGGCCGTGGGGTTGGTCTTGTGCATTGCCCTCGTCAACGTGGCTAATCTGCTCCTGTCTCGCGCTATGGATCGGGAACGGGAGATCAGCATCCGTTGCGCCTTGGAGGCCAGGCGTGGCCGCATCCTATGGCAACTGCTTACGGAAAGCTGGCTGCTGGCGGTGCTGGATGGTTTGGCTGGGCTGCTGCTAGCCTCCTGGGGAGTGGATCTCGTTAATTCTTTTTGCGCCGAAGCCAATTTATTTTGGCCTTTGATCCGAATCGACTGGCAAGTGCTGGGATTTGCCTTGCTTCTGACTCTGCTGGCAGGGACATTCTTCGGTCTGGCCCCTGCCTGGCATGCCTCTAAGGTTCACCTGCAAGAGGCCCTGCGAGGAAGCAGCCGCAGCATGACAACGAAAAAAGCTCAACAGCGGTTGAAGAGCCTGCTAGCCATCGCGGAGGTCTCTCTCTCCCTGGTCCTGCTGATTGGAGCGTTTTTGTTGATGCGGAGTTTCTACACGCTGCTCCATGTCCCGCTAGGATTTCGGACCGATCACATTTTAACCACCACCATTTCTCTCTCCCCATCTCAATACCCTCAAGAGCCGCAACGAAGGAACTATTTTCAACAGGCTCTGGAGCGCATCAAACACCTTCCTGGGGTGGAAGCGGCAGCCCTGACTAGTTGCCTGCCGCTTTCGGGATCAGAATCTCTCGCCGATTTCATCATGGACGGAAACTTTAAGGTAGATCCGCACATGGATGTCATGGGATACGTGCGCGGAGGATTTCTCCAGCCGACCAAGAACGCCCCCAGGATATGCTGGTGGCGGGCGGTCAGCCCCGATTATTTCAAAACGATGGGGATTCGGCTCAAAACTGGCAGGACATTTAACGACTTTGACAATGAAAAAGGAGCGAAGGTAGTGGTTCTCAGCGCGGCCTTGGCCCGAAGATACTGGGGGAATGAGGATCCAGTCGGGAAAAGGGTTTACTTGGGCGATTCTTTTAAGGAGGCGATAGGGGTGGTCGACGACATCAAGCACCGCAACCCGGATTTTCCTCCGCTTCTGGAAGCATATCTGTGCTCGCTCCAGCCGTTTGATGCACCCATGCAGGCCATGCATGTGGTGGTTCGCACCAGTAACAATCCCCTCAGCATTGCCGGGCTACTTAAAAAAGAGGTGTTCCGTGTGGATCCTGACCAGCCTGTCTCCAACATCCGAACCATGGAGATGGTGTTGATGCGCCGGCTCTCCATGCGCTGGTTCTTGATGCTGCTGACCGTCCTTTTTGCAGGGACGGCACTGCTCTTGGCCTCGATGGGAATTTATGGAGTGATGGCCTATGCAGTCAGCCAGCGGACTCAAGAGCTCGGAATCCGCATGGCCCTGGGAGCAGGAACCGCCGACGTCCTCCGGCTAATCCTTAAGCAGGGGATGCTTCTCACCCTAAGTGGTATCGTTTGCGGTTTAATGGGGGCTCTTGCCTTGACCCGGCTTCTGGCGAGTTTTCTCTACGGTGTGAGCCCGCTGGATCTGGGGGTCTTCGGAGGCGTGGTCGTTCTGCTGACCCTGGTAACGCTGGCTGCCTGCTTTCTTCCTGCCCGCCGAGCCTCTCGGGTGGATCCCCTGGTGGCGCTGCGGTACGAGTGAAGCAGTGGTTAGTGGTACGGGGATCGTGATTCGAAGCCGGCGACCAGCTAGAAAGCAGTGGTTAGTCGTGTAGAGTTTGTGATTTGGAACCGGCTACACGCTTGAGGCTAGCAAAGAGTTGCTTTTCGCCGGCTGGAACGAAAATGGACCTCGGCTTCTGGCCGAAATCAACCCGACAATACAATTCGACAGTGTCTGGCTGTGAATCCAATGGTTGAGGAGGCATGGATGTCTAGGCGACTAGTGCTGTTCTTTCTTTGGGTCTGCACGGGAGTGAGAATAGCGACAGGGACCGAATTGCCTGGGGCGTACTTTCCACTACTGGAGGCCGGGATCAAGCAGGTTGAGCAACGCTTGGCTGAGACGCCATCCGCCGATCTGCAGGAGTTGGAGGCCGGTGGTCACAGCCGGCACCTGTTTCCGCACGTCATACTGGCCGCGGCTGTGCTGTACGCAAAACCGAACTCTTCGAACCACTATTACAGGGACCCCAAGACACTGGCGCTGGCCCTGAAGATTGGAGATCTATTGGCCAGCGAAAACGAGCGCGGCCGCTTTGAGGAACGGTTGAATAGTGACCGCGATGTTTACATGTGGCTTGATGCTTACCGGCTGCTGCTGCCGGACCTCGGGGAGGATCGCCAAAAGCGCTGGCGGCGGGAGTTGGAAAAGAATATTACAATCCTGGCAGCCGAGTCAGAGCAACGGGCGGAATTCCCCGGTTACCAGTCCCCCTTCATCGGCACTTCTCCGAATCATCTTTCGTTGTGGGCGTCCACCGTTTACCTGGCAGGAAAGGTTTTCGGAAACCGTTCCTGGGAAGAGTTGGGCGGTCGCATCATGCACCGCTTTGCGTCGGAGGAACAATCCCCCGACGGATATTGGGGAGAGCACGAACAGTCCCTTCCGACCCCCGGCTACGACTTCACCACCTACACTGGGGTGGCACTTTATCAGGAATACTCTCACGATCCCGCAGCCCTGCAGGCTTTGCGCCGCGGATTGAACTTCCACAAGTTCTTCACTTATCCGGATGGGACTCCGGTGGAAGTGTTGGACGACCGAAACCGCTTCACCAAAGTCAAAGGTTGGGGAAAGTGGCCCGCCTCAGCTCAAGACCGAGAAGAGATTCCTTCAGGAGGAAACGATGAGTCGGTTTCCAAGGGTCAGTTTGGCTTTTCAAATTTCCCCGATGGTCGCCGCTATGCCGAGCTGTTGACTTCTTTCTTTCAGGAAGGAGGCCTGGGCTACGAAGACTTGGGCCGGATTGCTCAGAACGCGCTTTACTACCATGGCGGTCCGTCCGCCCCAATTCCCCAGGATCTCCCTCATTACTCGCACCAGCTTTCACTGCCCGCGGGCATCCGCAAGTCCGGCCCCTGGGTGGTTTGTCTTTCAGGTTTGATCAGTACTCAGGCGGTCACCAACCAGTACTATCACGATCGTCAGGGCAACCTGAGCATCTATCATCAAAAGACAGGACTCATCGTGACCGGGGCCAACTCCAAGCGCCAGCCTGAACTGGCGACCTTTTCAGAAAGACTGCTTGGAAGCGTATTCCATATGCCGCTCAGTTCCCGCCTGCAAATGAGCGCGGAACGCGATCGCCTTTCGCTCGCCTATAACACCTTCTTCAGCGACCTGTACGTGGTGCCACGTTCTGACAGAGAGCTTGAATTTCACTTTGCCATTACAGGCCGGGGCACTCCCGGCGAGGAAGCACAATTGACGCTTCAGTTGTGCTTGAAAGCAGGTGAGACTTTCGAGACTGCCTCCGGGAGAAAAATCTTGCTCAGCTCGGACCGGATTGCAATTGAAGCTGGAGCGCTCGGTGGTTGGATACGACATCACGGTTGGACGTTGAAAGTTGATCCCACTGCCAGTCTGGTTTGGCCCATCTATCCACATAATCCCTATGCGGATGGGCCGGAGAAGAGCGTCCAATTTGCAGTTGGCGCACTTTCCATGCCTTTGCGGCTAAAAACTCAGCCAGGACACTACATCCGCCCTAATGAGCAGGACATCCGTTTTGTGCTTAACGTGGAGTGAGGAAGAGAACTCCGAGTCAGGGAAAGTAATTGGCTCTGTCGTCGGCCAGGCTCTGAGCCTCATTGCCATCGGCCTGTGTGGTGGATTGGCCGCCGCGCTTCTGCTGACGAGATTCGTCTCAAGCATGCTGTTCGGAGTCACTCCGACCGACCCGCTCACATACACGGTCACTGCTGCCTCGCTAATCGCAGTGGGTCTGATAGCGGCGTATGTTCCAGCTCGCCGGGCAGCCAAGGTAGACCCGATTGTCGCGCTGCGGTACGAATGAGGAGATTGCCGATTGGCGATTGCCAATTTCCGATGGAACACCCTTGAAGGTTCAATGAGCAATCGGCAATCGCAAATCGGCAATCGGAAATGAAAAGTTTCCTTATGAACACATTGGCCCAAGATATCCGATACGGTTGGCGAATGCTTCGGAAGAATGCAGGAATTAGCGCCATTATCCTCCTGACTCTGGCCCTGGGCATTGGCGCCAACAGCGCCATTTTCACTTTGGCCAATGCCTTCCTTTTTCGACCCCTGCCCTTGAAAGACTCAGGCCGCCTGGTGGCTCTCTGGGAGAAACAACCCGGCACTGCAGGCAGGAGTTTCATCTCCGGCCTTGAATTCGACTATATTCAGAAACATAACCACGGGTTCGAAGAAGTCGGAGTCTACACCCCGGATGGGCGAATCAGTTTGGCAGCGGGGGGTACTCCGGAAGTTGTCCTCAGAGCCATTGGCTCAGCCGGCTTTTTTAGAATGATGGGAATTCAACCGATATTGGGCCGCCCTTTCTCACCAGAGGAATTGGCGACAGGGAGAGATTCCCATTCAGTGATTTTGAGTCATGGGCTTTGGAAGCGGCAGTTTGGCTCCGACCCTCAAGCTGTCGGGCAAACCATCGATCTTGGCTATGGCACCAGGACTCAGGTGATTGGGATCTTCCCTCCTGTCTTTCAATTGGGCTGGGGGCAGTTTGAACCCGAGATGTGGCTCCCCATGGATACCACCCCGGTGATTCCCCCGGCACGGCTTCCCCCGGCCATGCGCAATGC
>JBGPHY010000221.1:0-8576 GCA_041484625.1 Terriglobia bacterium
GACCCCAGGAATTACACATGGCTGGCCGCTCTCTGCACTTTGAAATTTGAATGCATTCCGGGAACGTCAACATTCCGTTTGTCGCCCTGGCCAAGATCCCCACATTCATCTCCTCCGGAAGAAAAGACATCACCAAAGAACCGCTCCACCCCCGGAACGGTCGCATATTCCTAATAATGGAGGACTCTCAGAACCAGTTCTATTCTAACTGGCTTTCCTCGTCCAACATTCTTCAGCTCTTTCGAACTCTAAAGTCTTCTAAATAAAAAAGATCCAAGGACTGGCCCCAGTTGACTCTGGCTGCAGGAAGGAGTAGGTTGCATTTTGTGATCCTGAAGGTCCGAGGGGGACACTGGGCCTTGGGAATGGGCCCTCAATTATTGTTGGCGTGACAGGAATTGACGTTCTATGAAACGTAAACCTTCGGCTCGTTCTGATAGACTCAAGAAGGAAATCGAGGAACTCCGCACGATAGCGTTCGGGACACCTGAGCACTCGCCTTTTCCAGAAGCAAGCTATCTCGAAATAGAGCGGGAAAGCATCGTCCGGGCACGGGTGCTTCTCGATTGCGCGATGGTTGAGGAGGTCACTGCGATTATTATTATGGACCACGTCTTGGATGACTCCCCGAAATGGAATCAGATTAAGTATTTCGGTCGCATCAAGAAATACCGTGTGTTATATGATGACATATTAGGGAGACTCCCGGCTCGATACAAACTGGCAGTTGCGAAGAGATTCTGACTGATTCCGAAGACTGTTTCCAACACTATCCAGAGAATGCTTGCCCTAAGAGATCTATATGCTCATGTCCGTACCCTTGATTATTCGAAACGCAAAGATCTCGAATACAAGGGCAACAGTATTCTTGCTGAGAAAGGCTTTCGGACTTACGTGCAGGATTCGTCAGAGGCCATTGCATTTCTAGTCGGCAGATCGAGTGCCCTGAAAACGCCAACAGGCCAATCCAGCGGACGGTTTGCAGCCACCGCTGATTTCGGGCGTTCGGGGTTCGGCCGGAAAACGGCCGCCCCCCGAACGTTGGCGCTGAGCTTTCGCTCCGGCGCGCGTAGAATCGGTCCCATATCTCAGGCAAGCAGCGGCGGGTGGCCGGGGCAAACGTTACCATTCCCAGGGTGCCACGGGCAAAGCTGAAAGCTTGCCCGTGCCTTCTGACGTTCTTAAATCGGATTCCTCAGGACGCGAGATACCATAAGAGCGGTATCTTCTTTCCTGAGGACACGCTTTTAATTGTCAAATGAATGTAGCGATCCGAAAAAAAGTTCATCATTTCAATATTCCGGGGCAAGCTCATGAACTCACATTTTCCTGTTATCGCCGGCTTCCCTTGTTGTCACGAGATCGCACCCGGCGCTGGCTCATAGAGTCGATTGAGAATGCTCGCAAAACTCAGGAATATGCCCTGCTCGCTTTTGTCATTATGCCAGAGCACGTTCACATCATTGTCTACCCTTTCGATCAAACCTATGATGTTGCCTGGTTTCTCAAGAGCATCAAACAGTCGGTATCCAAGAATGCTCATGCGCGGCTGCGGAAGCATGATCAAAAATAGCTGGAAAGACTCATCCTTGTCCGGAAAGATGGCCAGCGCGTTTTCCGGTTCTGGCAGGCCGGAGGTGGATATGATAGAAACATGGACCGGCAGGCTACGCTAAGACAGATGATCGAATACATTCATAATAATCCTGTCCGGCGAGGATTGGTCCGCAGGGCTGTGGATTGGCCCTGGTCCAGTGCCCTCTGGTATGAACGAAGAGAAGGTATTCTGGCAATGGATCCCCTGACTTGAGAAACACGGGCAAGACTTCGTCTTGGCCCGTGGCACCCGCAGACAGGGAGGGCCCTGCCACCTCTTTAAATGTGGGGCAATTTGACAAATATTATCCCAACCATCAGCTTGAGGCGACTGGCGCTGCGCTTTCGCTCTGGTGCGCTTAAAATCGATCCCATATCTGAGGCAAACAGCGCGCCCGTGAAATAAAGGAAAATCGAACCAGCCGCCCCCAAACCAGCGGGCTGGATCGAAACGGGTCGCCCGACTTCGGTCCGCGGGCCCGCCGCCTCCGGACCCCGTTCCCTCAGGGCCACCGTTGAGTCTGTAGAAAAACCTATTTTTGATAACTTGACTTTTAATAAAATCAGATACTAACGGATCGCAAAATTTCCAAAATCAGGATTTTTCTACAGACTTGTTGTGCACTCGGAGTCGAGAGAGATGGCGAGTAAGGTCTTCCTATCACACGCATCGCAAGACCGAATTATCGCTGAAGAAGTAACTCTAGCGATTAGGGGCGCTGGATTTGAAGTGTTTTTCGATGAGAGTGATCTACCCGCTGGTGGGGACTATCATGCTCGGATACGAGAGGCGATCGGTCAGAGCGCCTACTTTGTGTTCTTAATAAGTCCAGACTCAGTCACCGCTGGTCGTTATACTCTCAGCGAGCTTAAGCTGGCTCAAGAGAAATGGGCCCACCCCCGCGATAGGATTCTCCCTGTGATGGTGCGGCCAACTCCCATGGCGGAGATTCCGCCCTACCTGAGGGCAGTGACGATACTCCATCCGAAAGGAAGTACAGCAGCGGAAGTGGCCTCCGCTTTGGGAGCTTTGGTAGCTCGCTCCCCAGACAGTACCAACATCCCGGAGAGTTCGATACTCCAGACAACTGGCAACGCGCTTCAGGCAATTCACGACCTCGACAATGCGATTCGTATCGTGCTAGGGCCACTGACTCGTTTTGATCACACTTGGTCGACTGACAAGCGCCAGGAGATCATTTCGGCCGTGGAGGCCTTGGCTGATGCAGAGAGAATACTCCCCCGCGTCCGACAGGCTCTAGCCCAACTTGCCGAGGTCGCGAGCCGTGAGTTCACTCTCAGTCCCCTCCAGAAAGAAGCGATCGCCGAAGTGATGAACTGCGGGAATGACGCGCTGGTCTCCCTTGGTCAGTCGCAAGTGACGCCCTGGCCAGGGCCCCATGAACTAGTCGTGCTGTTAAACTCCATTCGTGCTGCAAATACGCCGGAAACAGCTTTGTTTGTGAGAGAACAGACCACGAGCGTACAGTCTGTTGTGAATAGGGACCGCCTGGGGAAGGCCGACCGCTTGATGGGTCGGTGGCGGGGGACGATCAGAAATGGTGCCTGAGTGGATATCGCCACGAGAGTGCTTTCGGTAGAGGTGTGCATGCCTCCCGAAAGCAAAAGATCAGTTGTGGGCCGTGAACTGAATCTTGTACTCGTAGACGGTGAATATCAGGTCGAGAGGAACGACGTAGCTCACTGAAATGTAGACATTCGATCCTTCCCTACGGACCTGGATGTCTTCCCTTTCCAGGGGGATTTCCAGTTCCGTGGCCTTGGCCAGAACAGCGTCCTGAATTTCTTCGACGGTTCCCGTCGACCTGCCGGTGCCGGAAGCTCGGGGAAGGAATCCAACCGAACTGAGAGTGGCAATTTCCCCGGCGGCATCCTTGAGCTGATAATGACTCATGTAGGGAGGGGCGAACCGGTAAAGGCCAAAGGTCAGGCTTCCTAGGAGCAAGAAACCGAACAGGCATCCCAGCCGGCCCTTCCCGCCGTGAGAGGAGTGACGCGGTCGAGCTAAATTTGTTTTCATCGTAGTCCAGCAGCTTGGAGTACCGACAGGGCCTTGCCGGCCAGATCCGGAATTGGAACTTCCTCCATTCTTCGGGTAGACCGCTCCACCCATTCCACCAATCCCTGAGCATACTTCTTGCTTCCAAGATTCACCCGGTAGGGGATCCCGATCAGGTCGGCGTCCTTGAACTTAACGCCTGGACGCTCGTCACGATCGTCAAACAGTACTTCCACTCCCTGAGTTCTCAATTCCTGGTAAAGCCCTTCGGCGGTCCGGACCAGCGTCTCGTCCCTGGCATTGAGCAGGCAGATGAGGCAGTGGAATGGGGCAATGGAAAGTGGCCACTGAATGCCATCCACATCGTGATAGAGCTCGATGGCGGCGGCCAGAATCCGCTCCAATCCGATGCCGTAACTCCCCATCACGATGGGAACTTCTTTCCCATCGGCATTGAGCACGGTCGCCCCCATGCTTTCCGAGTATTTTGTTCCCAGCTTGAAAATGTGCCCAATCTCGAGTGCTTTGTTGACGGTGAGGGGCTGGCCGCAGCGAATACAAGCTTCGCCTGGCTGGACCACCCGTAGATCGGAGTATTCAGTCTGGTAATCCCGCCCGGGGGTGACACCGGAGAGATGGTAGTCATCCCGGTTAGCCCCGCAGGTCAGGTTTCTCCGATTGAGGAGCGCATGATCGGAGCGGATCTGCAGCCCGGTTACGCCCACTGGCCCCAGGGACCCAGCCCCCGCTCCCATGATCTCCCGGATTTCTTCCGGATGGGCGGATCGGACTTCTCCTCCCAGAGCCGCCTGCAATTTGACTTCATTCAGTTGATGATCTCCGCGCAGCAGAGCTAGGACAGGTCTCCGCTCGCACAGGTAGATCATGGTCTTGATCTGCTGGGAGGGGCGAATCTTGAGGAAGTTACTGATTTCCTCGATCGTCTTTTGATTGGGAGTGTGCACCAGTTGTGGCTCCGATGGCCCAGGCTCATCGGAAATCTCCTCCAGCCGCGAGGTGGCTTTCTGCAGATTGGCCGCATATCCGCAAGTGCAATAGGCGATAAGATCTTCTCCCGCCTCCGTCACCACCATGAATTCCTGGGATTGACGTCCGCCCATCATGCCGCTGTCGGCCTCAACCACGTGGTACTTGAGTCCGCAACGATCGTAGATCCGGCAGTAGAGGTCGTGATGCTTCTGGTAGCTTGCGTCAAGCCCTTCCCAGCTGGCGTCAAACGAATAGGAATCCTTCATAGAGAACTGACGGATGCGCAGCAAGCCGGACTTGGGGCGGGGTTCGTCGCGGAACTTGGTTTGGATCTGGTACCAGATTTGAGGTAATTGCCGGTAGGAACGCAGTTCATTGCGGGCAATGCTGGTAAAAACTTCTTCGTGAGTCATCCCCAGGCACATGTTCCGATCGCTTCGGTCCTTTAGGCGGAACATGTTCTGTCCCATCCCTTCCCAACGACCGCTTTCCTGCCAAAGCTCGGCCGGATGCAGAGCCGGGAGGTAAAACTCCTGAGCCCCCATGCAGTCCAACTCATCGCGCACAATAGCCGCAATCTTGTTCATCACCCGCTGAGCCAGCGGTAAAAACGAATAAATCCCGGAAGCCAGTTGGCGAACGTAGCCCCCCCTGAGCAGCATGATATGGCTGGCCACTTCAGCTTCAGCCGGGGCTTCTCGCAAAGTAGGAATGAACATCTGGCTCCAGCGCATGAACTCTCCAGGGTGAAAATGCTAGCCTGCAAAAGCGCTAACGTAGTGTATCTGGCAGACGCCGTCAAGTAAATTTTAGACCCTCATCCCCCGAAAACCCTTGCCAGGAGCGGAAAAGCCCAGGGTGAGGAAAGGACAATCCAGTTGTAATTCCAGTCCATCTCGATTACACTGGAGCGGATTCGAGTCGAACATCCAGAATCCATATTGATGGAATCGAGGACATTGTCCATGTCAACCGCACTCAGTCGAACCACCACCAAGGCTCTGCAAACTGTCGATCCGGAGATCTCCCAGGCCATATCCAACGAGACCCGCCGCCAGGCTTCTCAACTGGAGTTGATTGCTTCCGAGAACTTTGTCAGTGAAGCCGTGCTGGAAGCCATGGGCAGTGTGTTTACTAACAAGTATGCCGAGGGATACCCGGGCAAACGCTACTATGGCGGCTGTGAGTTCGCGGATGTCGCCGAAACCCTGGCCATTGGAAGGGCCAAGAAGCTGTTCGGGGCGGAGCATGTCAACGTGCAACCCCACTCCGGCACCCAGGCCAATGTGGCTGTCTACATGACGGTCCTTTCCCCGGGGGATACCATCCTGGGGATGAACCTCTCTCATGGCGGTCACCTTACTCACGGACATCCCCTCAACTTTTCGGGGAAGATGTACAAAGTGATCCCCTACGGAGTGCGTAAGGACACAGAGACAATCAACTACGATGAGTTGGAGCAACTGGCCCTGGAGCAGAAGCCCAAGCTGATTGTGGCGGGCGCCAGTGCCTATCCCAGGATCATTGACTTCGAACGGATCGGAAAGATCGCCAAAAGCGCCCAGGCCCTGGTGATGGCGGACATCGCTCATATCGCCGGCATGGTGGCCGTGGGAGAGCATCCGAGCCCTATCCCCCATTGCGACTTCGTCACCACCACCACCCACAAGACCCTGCGTGGTCCGCGGGGCGGGATGATCATGTGTAAGACCTCCTTCGCCAAGGATCTCGACAAAATGGTATTCCCCGGGACGTAGGGCGGGCCGCTGGTTCATATCATCGCCGCCAAAGCCGTCTGCTTCCAAGAAGCACTGCAGCCTGAATACAAGGTCTACATCCAACAGGTCCTTACCAACGCCAAAGTGTTGGCCGAAGCTTTGAAAAAACGGGATTATCGAATTGTCTCCGGTGGAACCGACAACCACTTGATCCTGGTCGACGTTTTCTCCAAAGGTATTACCGGGAAGGAAGCGGAAAAGGCTCTGGACGCTGCCGGAATAACAGTCAACAAGAACACCATTCCGTTTGACACCAACTCTCCAATGGTGACTAGCGGAATTCGAGTGGGTACTCCTGCCCTTACATCTCGTGGGATGCGGGAACCGGAGATGTGGCAGATCGGCGAATGGATCGCCGATGTGCTCGATAATGTTCCGAATGTGGAACTCCGTGGGCAGATCCGGGAGAAAGTGCTGGAGTTGACCCGACAGTTTCTCCTCTACGGGCAATAAGTGGACAGCAGTTGGCAGATTTGGGTAATTTACGACTGAGAATTCTCTAGTGTCCTTTTCTTGACTCTTAAGCCAGTGGCATTGGAGAAGCCTGTAAATCTCTCTTGACTTTCTTGCAAGACTTTTTTTATGAGTGAATTAATTCAGATCCAGATTCTTTGAAGCTCCGCACGTCTCATTGGCCCTTTTCGTGCATCTTCTCCGTTGATTGAAAGCTCCCCAGAGAAGCAACGTTCTACGATCATCAAGCGGATGTTAAGGCGACCTTTCCGGGCTTTCACTCATCCAAATATGGTAGTGGGTGTTTTGACGAACCCGGGGAATGACGTTATAACTTCAAGGGTTCTAGAAAAGGAACAAAGAGTATGACTAGACACAACTGGCATAAGCTGGGCAAGATTCGCAGAATCAATGTAAAACGTGGTCTGGAAGATCGGATTGTGTTTTGCGTCAACTGTGATGTTAACCGGACTCTGTCTGTCTCGTCCTGTGGAAGTCTGACCTGTTCCTCCTGTAGTTCGGAGAACTGGATGTACATTTCAGTCCCAATTGCAGCTAACTTCAAAGAGTATAACGAACAGCAGGTCCGGGAGCGTCTTCAAGTGGACCGTTATATCGATAGACTGGAGCGGGATGTGTTCTTCACTCCCAACGCTGCGATGGTTTGATTGGCGGCGAAATTGGTTCGTCCCTCCTTCCTGGGCGAATTGCAGAAGTCAGAAGACGACAAAGCCCATCCTCGTGATTGAGGGTGGGCTTTTTTGTTTTCTGGAGAGGCGCTTAGGCTCCTCATAACCAAGGCGCCAAAAGAGCAGGTGGGGACTAAGTGCTGCCTAGCTCCAAATCCTGACTCCCAGGGCCGTGCGGCACTTAACCTCCGGAGGGGTCGTTGGACTCTACGAGGGGTGCTATTCCTGCTTCTGCTTCTGCCAAAACCGGGCGAATTCCTTCAGAAAGGTGAGAGAATCAAGACTTCGCATCCGTTCCAGAAAGACCTTGCCGATGAGGTGGTCATGCTCGTGCTGGATCACCCGGGCAAAGAAACTCTTGGCGTGAAAGCTCAGAGCCTTGCCGGAAGAATCCAGGGCCTGAACCTTGATTTCAGTGTACCTGGGAACCAGGCCACGAAATTCGGGAATGCTCAAGCAACCTTCCCAGTCCTCTTCCGGGTTCTCTGAGACCACCGTCAGGGCCGGATTAATCAGGACAGTCAACGGAGTGGCATCTTCACGGGACTCCTTGGGATCTCCCAACGCCTCGACCACGATGATCTGGAGCGGTCGGTGGACTTGAGGAGCGGCCAGCCCCACCCCTTCATATTCGCGCATGGTTTCAATCATGTCGCGAATAAGCTGCTGGACCGGAGGGGAAGAAATCTCTTTCGGTAATACAGACCGGGCAGGTTCTCTGAGCACCGGATTTCCAAGCTGAGCGATCTTCAAAATCGACATGATAAACCTACCGTCCTATGGCTCCACTTTGGCCAGGCCCGTCAACAGCGATAATTCAAACGGGAAGATCCTCTGCCGGATATAATAGAGGAGATATTATCGTCTGGCAAATCCCCGAAACGAGAATCCATGATCTTCGAAACAATTGCCGTAGGCCCCTTGCAGTGTAACTGTTACGTTCTTGGTTGTGAGGCCACCCGCGAAGGAGTGGTCCTGGACCCGGGAGATGAGTCTGATCTCATACTTCCCTTGGTCGAAAAACACCAGTTGAAAATCAAATACATCATC